>NZ_CP160328.2:2100000-2291622 GCF_040741455.2 Snodgrassella alvi | reverse complement strand
ACCACTAGTTGTTGCTGCTGGCGTGGTTTCCACGTGTGTAGCGAGCTCTGCCTGTACATTTTGCTCAGCATCAGTGCTCACCCCTTCGTTATCCGATATATTCCCAGATTCTGCCGTCTCCACAGATTTAAGTGATGATCCGTCGGCAACCGAAAGATTACTATCCGGTGCATTTTGCAGCTGAGTGCCGCTAAGCTGACCATGCAGACGTTGAGTATTTACTGCAGCAAGTGGTGTAAAAGCCAACATGCGCAGTAAAGTCATCACAAACCCAGCTTTCTCATCGGGTGCCAGAGGTAAATCCGCTTTACCTCGTAAAGCGCATTGATAGTAGAGTTGTATCTGTTCACCAGAAAACTGGCCGGCAAAGCGGGTTAAAGCCGCATATTCCGGTTCATCCGATGCAATGGCTGAAGGAACTGATTGCAAAATAGTTAAACGCTGTAACAATAAAGCCAGCTCTGTCAACGCACTGTCAAAACCCACCGCACAGCTAGCCATTTCTTCAGCCTTGGATAACAAAGCTTTTCCATCACCTGTAGCCAGCGCTTCCAGTAAAGCATACAAATAGCTTTTATCCACCGCGCCAATCATATTGCGCACATTTGTTTCAGTCACCTTGCCAGAACCAATTGCAATTGCCTGATCAAGCAAACTAAGTGCATCGCGCATGGAACCGGCAGCAGCTCTCCCTAACAGCAACAATGCCGCATCTTCATAATCAATCTGTTCCTGCTGTAATACATAAACCAGATGATCATGTACCTGCGTGCTGTTCAGATTACGCAACACAAATTGGAGGCAGCGGCTCAATACTGTAATCGGTACTTTTTGTGGGTCAGTTGTAGCCAGAATAAACTTCACATGTTCCGGTGGTTCTTCCAGCGTTTTAAGCATGGCATTGAATGCACTTTTAGACAGCATATGCACTTCGTCAATGATATATACCTTATAGCGTCCCATCGTAGGTGCATACTGAGCGTTTTCCAGCACCTCACGGATATTATCAATCCCTGTATTAGAGGCCGCATCAATTTCCAGTACATCAACGAAGCGCCCAGCATCAATCTGACGGCATGAATCACACTGATTACAAGGTTCGCCATGTTCAACATGCAAACAATTGAGACTTTTAGCCAGAATACGGGCAATGGTAGTTTTACCTACACCTCGTGTTCCAGTCAGCATATACGCATGGTGCAAACGGCCTTTATCAAGCGCATTCACCAATGCCTTAACCACATGCTCCTGCCCCACTAAATCGGCAAACCTTTTCGGCCGCCATTTACGCGCCAATACTTGATAAGTCATAACCGTCCACAACCGCCAGCCACAGCAGAATCTAAACTCAAAAAAAGAAATTTTATCTGTCAGAAATACACAGACAGGCACCACATTGTAACCAAAAACACCTAAAAGTGGTTAGGATAAAAGACAGCAAAAAATCGTAGGTAACAATAAGAAATTGTTTAGAAGAAATGATATTAATAAGGGCTGTCAGTAAGAATTCAATCATTTACAGCAAACGGCTTTTTTACATTCTGTAATTCATTGCCACTAGCAGATTAATTCTAATGTAAAACATAATTTACTGCACCCATACCAGCTTTACATCAAACAACTCAGACTAATTTATACAATTGGAATAATGAGTTCAACACATTTCTTCGTAGCTCTATGTTTTCGGTACAAAATTCAGAAGATAGCTTAGCTTACTCGCCAAGCTACCTAGCTCAGCAGGTAGCTTGGACAAAGTGACAAATTAAACATTATAAATTTGCATTAGCATCAGCCAGATTATTGGCAATCTGCCGCACCGCAGCCACATAATGCCGGCTGTGATTATATTGCCAGACAGTATAGAAATTATTTAGCCCAAACCAGTAATCATACACACCGGGTGAAATTTCTAGCCGGTACAAAATACCCTTCTCCTGATTAGCTATCTGCGCCGGAATCACCACACCCAGTTGACGCAATTGTCCAGCAGTATATTTTAGGGAAGTTGGCTCATCAATAATCTGTTGTAATTGTGGCGTTGGCTGCATACTCACCTGTACCGCAATCGGTGCACCAGACTTCCAGCCATGTTGCTTCATATAATTAGCCACTGAAGCCAGCGTATCACCGGCATTGCGCCAGATATCCCTATGCCCGTCACCATCCCAATCTACAGCATATTGATGAAAACTGGATGGCATAAACTGCGGCATACCCATTGCTCCGGCAAAACTACCTTTAAAACTAAATGGATCCTGCTTTTCCTCATAAGCCAGCTGCAAAAATTCTGCCAGCTCGCGCTGAAAATAAGCTGCACGGCGCGGGTAGTGATACCCAAGGGTAGTCAGCGCATCTGCCACACGATACGATCCCATGCTCGCGCCATAATTGGTTTCAATACCCACTATTGCAACCAGTAATTGTGGCGTTACACCATAGCGTTTGGAAACCTCCTGAATCACAGCAGCATTATTCTGCCAAAAAGAGTTACCTGTACTGATACGCACATTATTTGCATTATTCTGAACAAAGGTATACCACGGCAGAGAGGTGCCCGGCTTATCCATGCCACGGATAATACTCGGGCGATAGCGTACTTGCCGAAAAAAATTCTCCAGTTGCTCGCGGCTGTAGTGACCACGTTTTATCTCATTATCAATAAAGCGGTTCACATCATTACGGCCTAGCAAATCCAAACCGCTATCGGTTAATGCAAACACTTTTTCATCAGTCTGTGTGGTTACAGTAGCCGTTACAACAGGTTTAATTGGTTTATTCTGGATAGATTGTGTGCTTTGGCAGGCCGTCAGCAATAAAGCTGCACCTGTAATCAGTAGGTATTTCATTATTATGGTTCCTAATATATGCTTTATGCACAGTCTAAACTATTTTTACCATCTATAACAAAAAAGCTGTCTGGAATAATCCAGACAGCTTACGCTTTCCTGATGTGTGGTCAGTTATACTTATTCAGCAGCAGCCACAACAGTTACCGTAATAGCAGCCACAGCATCACTGTGTAGCGCTACTTCGATTTCATATTCGCCAATAGCTTTTAACGGACCGTTAGGCAGACGTACATTAGCTTTCACTACTTCCACACCGACTGCTGCTTTAATGGCTTCTGCAATATCATGAGTAGTAACTGAACCAAACAAACGGCCGTCCACACCAGCTTTCTGAGCAACGCTGATTGTCTGACCATCCAGTTTCAGCTTGCGTGCTTCGGCATCGGCCAATACTGCTGCTTGATGAGCTTCATACTCAGCGCGTTTTTCTTCAAATGCAGCCAGATTGGCAGCATTGGCACGCTGTGCTTTGCCCTGAGGAATCAGAAAATTACGGGCATAGCCGTTTTTTACATTAACTAGATCACCCAGATTACCCAGGCCACCGACTTTTTCTAACAAAATAATCTGCATAATAACTCTTCCTTATTATTTATGTTGATCGGTGTAAGGCAGTAAAGCCAGAAAACGGGCACGTTTTACCGCTGTAGATAGCTGACGCTGATAATGTGCTTTGGTTCCAGTAATACGAGCCGGAATGATTTTACCGTTTTCGGTAATAAAATCTTTTAACAAGTCAACTGCTTTATAATCAACCTGTTTGATACCTTCCGCAGTGAAGCGGCAAAATTTTCTACGTTTGAATGATTGACGAGCCATGTCGTTTAACCTTTATATTCGCGAATTTGTTGGATATGCAGTACCGGCCGGGAATGATAAATACCTTTTTGGCTCAGAAATCCATTGATTTCCACCATACTACCCGGCTGATACGGCCAGTGTGCAGCCAAATCACCTAATGCTTTTGCCTGAATTTCCATTTTCGCCAGAAACCGCTGTTGTAGCTCCATCTGCCACGATTCATGGGTAAGCCACATCGTCAATACCGGCAAACCAGCGGGGGTATAACGTAATTCATTCAGACTTTTAATCTGAGCACAAAGGCATAATTGATTCAGCAAACCAGCCTCAATAAATTAATCAGGCTTCAGCTTGCTCTGAAGTGGCTTCAGTGCTGTTACCTGCTAACAGATTCTTGGACTTCTCGTCTTTCATCATCGGAGAAGCTTCAGTTACTGCTGCGTCCATTTTCACAGTCAGATGACGCAGTACCGCATCATTAAAGCGGAACGCAGTCTCAATTTCGTCAATCACTTCTGGTGTAGTTTCAACGTTCATCAGCACATAGTGTGCTTTGTGAATTTTGTTGATCGGGTAAGCCAGCTGACGGCGACCCCAGTCTTCCAAACGGTGAATTTTACCGTTGGCATCAGTAATCATGGTTTTGTAACGCTCAACCATGGCACCGACCTGTTCGCTTTGATCCGGATGGACAATGAACACGATTTCATAATGACGCATGAATACTCCTTGTGGCTAATCAATCCCTTTACCATGCGAAGTGTAAAGGGCAAGGTTGGAAAACCAGCTATTATAAATATTTTTGCATACAGAATCAAATAATAGTCTGCCATTTCCATCCAAATATTGTGAATAACTGTTTTATATACAGACATACTATGAGATCTCTTTGTATCACTGTAGCCCAAAATGTCACTTTACTGTTCTTAAGTCACATCATTAACCCAAAACATTTCAGTAGCCATACTAAATTTTGATAACGACGGTTTACAGAACTCCACTAAAACGCCTACCATTAAGGTTATATTCAAATATTGTTTCTTTGCCCCACCATGAATAACTATTTCGACTCCATGTTTGCCCGCAAAGAATTTCTGGCACGCCTGATGGTACACAGCTTAAAAACCAGCAGTGGCTGGCTCGAACTTGCCTTTGCTGTGATAATTATGTTTGGTACGTACTGGCTAAGCTTGAAAATACTGGCCGTCATCAACCGACATACTCAGCAAAGAGAAATCAAATTTCCGGTTCTGTTTCATTTTATTACACGCTTATTATGGCCGGTATTACTGTTACTGTGTACCATCATTGCCATGGTTATCTGGCGCGTCAGTACCGGTGAATCTGTTCTGTGGCTTCAGCTTACGGCCTTTACCGCACGCTGGCTGCTGATGATTCGTATTATCATGGCCGTATTGCACAACGCCATACCCAATAACCGCTTCAACGAACGCTATGAGCGGTCTCTTTCTACCTTTTTATGGGTATGCTTTCTGCTCTGGCTCACCAGTCTGGATACCTTTATTATTCGATTACTCAAATCACTGGCCTTGCCAATAGGTTCAACCAGTCTGAGTCTGTACACCGTCATTACCGGCAGCATTATTGTTGGCATCGCTATCATTATCGCAATGTGGCTATCGCGCATCACCGAACAGCATATACTTAAAGCAGAAAAACTTGATGTAAATCTGCGCTATGTGCTGGTGAAAATTGTTAAAACTCTGCTTGTGGTTGTGGCTGTACTGATTGCGCTTCCAATGGTAGGTATCAATCTCACTATTCTGTCTGTATTCGGTGGTGCATTGGGTGTTGGACTTGGTTTGGGTTTGCAAAAAATTGCCAGTAACTATGTATCTGGTTTTATCATTTTGGCAGACCATTCCGTAAGACCGGGCGACCGGCTGAATATCAATAATTTTACCGGTTATGTGACCAAAATAACCGCTCGTTTTGTGGTCTTGCGCAGCAGTGATGGTTCTGAAGCATTGATTCCTAACGATACCTTTGTTTCCAATACTGTAATCAATGATTCCTATTCCAGCAAAATCATGTCTAACAATCTTACCTTACAGGTTGCTTACAATACCGACCTGCCACAGGCACTTGAAATATTAAAAGAAGCAGCAGCCAAACAGGCAAGAGTGTGCGACGACCCAAAACCAAACAGTTATGTCACTGAGTTTGCCGATTCGGGTATCAATCTGTACGTTAATTACTGGATTCGCGATCCCGAAAATGGATTTATGAGCATTAACTCAGCCATTTTGCTGGAGATATGGAACCGCTTTAAAGAAGTAGGTATAGAATTTCCATTTCCGCAGCAGGAAATCCGCATACTTAACGATGCAAGCGATCCCATTGCCTGTGACAACATAACGCACCAAGTTAGCTCTGAAGAAGAACCATCCTTTTCTGAACCACTGCCAACTGCACTCAGTGTTTCTTCTTTTCACGCAGGCCAGCATAAGCCTCATGAGTAGCCTTAACACCTATAAAATGCCGGTGTCTGTACTGGTGGTGGTTTATAACAATCACCACCAGATACTGCTACTTGAGCGCGCAGATAAGCCCGGCTACTGGCAATCGGTCACCGGCAGTCAAGAAGCTGGAGAAACTTTAGAACAAACAGCCAGACGTGAACTGGCTGAAGAAACTGGTATTATTTCTACCGATATTGTCAACTGGCGGTTTTCAAGCGTGTTTGAAATTTATCCACATTGGCGGCATCGTTATGCACCAGGCATAACACATAACACTGAACATGTTTTTTCGGTATGTATAGACGCTTCTACTCCTATTAAACTATCACCACGCGAGCATCTGCGTTACCAATGGTGCCCTCTGGGGCAGGCTGCTGAGCAGGTTTTCTCACCTTCCAACCGTGCAGCACTTATCCAGTTGCCCCAACGCTGGTGATTCTATTTTTCCAACACCTTTCATGAACGCCATCACTATTGCCACTTACAATATTCATAAAGGCATGTCTGCACTAAACCAGAAAGTACAGCTGTTGCAAATGACTACAGCTTTACAGCAGCTTGCTCCAGATATCCTGTTTTTACAGGAGGTACAGGGATACAACAGCAAACGAGCAGACAATATTCCGGATTTTCCTCGCCAACCACATTACCAGATTCTCAGTGAACAACTGGACTATCACGTGAGCTACGGCCGCAATGCACGCTACAAATACCGCGATCATGGCAATGCTATTCTTAGCCGCCACCCCATGATCACCTGCCATAACCTGGATATTAGTGTCAATAAAATGGAACAGCGCGGACTGTTACACTGCGAAGTTCAGCTTCCACAGTGGCAGATGCCATTAGTGTGTTTGTGTGCTCATCTCAATCTGCGCGAACCAGATCGTATTAAACAGTATCAAACTATATACGATTACATTCAAAGTGAAATAGATCCAGCAAAACCTATGATTCTGGCTGGAGATTTCAACGACTGGCGACAGCGGTCTTATAATACTCTTGACCCAAAACTGAATCTGCAAGATGCATTTTGTAATTACCACAACGCACCAAAAACTTTTCCTGCACGCTTACCCCTTTTAAGCCTCGATAGAATTTTTATCCGCCATTTAAAAGTACTGGCAGCCAAACCATTAACTGGTCAACCCTGGCAGAAACTATCTGACCACCTGCCCTTGTTTGCCATCATTTCTCCTGAAAACGAAAAAAACTCATCAGCACACTAATCGTGCTGCTACACTTAATCAGAAACCATATAGAATAGCAAAAATAAACAATCGGATAGACAAATTATTTAGTAACTATTTTGTTAACCTTAATACCTTAAATATCAGATTGAATTATGCTCGCTTTCTTTGCAAGACAGATACTGAGCCTATTTTCATAATAGCTTTCAGCAGTTTCAGCAGCAAAAATGCTTTTTTATACAAAATTTGAAACAATAATATGTTTTCTCATTATGTCTAATTAGCGAATTGCCAGATGCCAAACTGGTTTATGCAGACATCACAAAATATACTGAAGTTTTGCATCAACTCTTTGCTATTTTATTTTTTATTTCTTCTGGTAGTTTGTTTCTATTGATATAAGATTCCAGAAAATTTTCAATTGCAAAAACTCATAACACAGTATTTAAAATAAACCTGTTAGTAAAAGATTTATCTTTCCAATTGTTTGGTTGTGTCTCGCACTCACTTAATTAAACAAGCATATTCATCCGAATATAATTTTCTCAGTCAGCTCTATCGCTATTTCGTTTACCGGCACAACCTTTAATTATTTGCACTTAGTGTAATGCTGGCTATGTGGCTATTTTTATTTAGACAATGACGCCAGATTTCTTTCACCATTATTAATAAAATTATTTTATATTAAAATTTAAATTTAACCATTTAAATTATGATGTTGAATATAGGCTTAGGTTTGCCATCCATAAAAATACAATCGGTAAATTTGCTGTCTTCAAATCATTAGAATTCATTGATAAATTTCACTCGGCATACATTGAGCCCATAACCTCATGCCAAACAATAAGATACATGTTAGCTGAATACATTTTAAACACAGTATCTCAGCAATCTATTGATAAATTAAAATTATAATTATTCAGCTAATAACAATGTGCATTTACTCGTTTAATTATCAAATAAACTTCCATGCAACCTCAAAAATCAGAACCTCTTTAGAACAATCTGGTGTCGAAAAGACGATTAGAAGTACCATGTAAAAAGGATTAAAATACCACACTCAATTTCACCAAACCTCACTGGCGGTGATATCAAACTCATTAATACTATTAACAGTATGCTGAGTAATAAAATAATAGGATAGCAATTATGAATTTTCCTCCCCGTATCATGCCAAATACCCGAATGCGAAGAATGCGGCATGATGATTTTTCACGCCGCATGATGCGTGAAACCATCCTAACAGCAAATGATTTTATTTTGCCGGTTTTCGTGCACGAAAAAAGCGGTCGCACTCCGGTCGACTGTATGCCCGGTGTTGAACGGTTATCCATTGATGAATTGTTAAAAGTTGCCGAACAAGCACTTGAACTTGGTGTACCAGTACTGGATTTGTTTGGCGTACCCAATCCAGAATGTAAAACAGCTGACGGACGTGCAGCATGGGATGAAAATGGTATTATCCAGCGGGCTATTCGCGCTTTAAAATCACGCTTTCCTGAATTGGGTGTGATGGCTGATCAGGCTCTTGATCCCTATACCACTCACGGGCAGGATGGATTACCAGATGCAAATGGCTATATTCAAAATGACGAAACAATAGAAGCTATTATAAAACAATCATTATCTCACGCCGACGCAGGTGCAGATATTCTTTCACCAAGTGATATGATGGATGGACGGATTGGTGCCGTACGTGAAGCTCTGGAAGAAAATGGTTTCATCCATACCCGCATTATGTCTTATGCTGCCAAATATGCCTCTGCTTTTTATGGTCCGTTTCGTAGTGCTGTAGGTAGTGCAGGAAACTTGGGTAAAGGGAATAAATATACTTACCAGATGGATCCCGCAAATACCAATGAAGCACTTCATGAAGTCGCACTGGATATTGCTGAAGGTGCTGACATGGTAATGATTAAACCAGGTATGCCCTATCTGGACATCATACGAAGAGTTAAAGATGAATTTGCTGTACCTACTTATGCATATCAGGTTTCAGGCGAATACGCTATGCTTCAGGCTGCGATACAAAATGGCTGGCTAGATGCGGACAAGGTGATAATAGAAAGCTTACTGGCGTTTAAACGAGCTGGTGCTGATGGCATCCTGACCTATTTCGCACTAGATGCTGCTCAACGGCTCAAACAACAATCCAACGTTTAATTTTTCATTCATCATCAATCCTATAACAATTGCATAGAGCTGTCGTAACCGATCTTCCTCTATAGCTAAGGCCGGCAGCATCCATGCAATCCCAGAACAATCTAAACTCTACTTTTTTCCTCATATTCTGGCTGATCCAAACTACCCTAACACTAAAAAATTTTGATTAAAATTACATCATCATTTACATACTTATTTCAATAACTTTGAGACACTCGAATTTACTTTGCGCTATTACAATTTAATTTAAATAATTCTTGGCTCAGCTATAAAATGGCATATTAATTGCTTTAATGAAAAATGAAATAAGTTAATCTCTATCCAACTTTGATACATTAAAAAATTAAATAAAATAGACATCTACATCGATTAAAAACTTTATTTGCGTCGTATTTTAATTAATCTTATCAACCACGTTCATCCTTAGCGATAAAATTACAACACAGCTAATTTTTTTTAACACGAAACCATATTTATATAAAATTCCTTAAAATATAATTTGTTACCTTTTTTTATAGCTTATTTTCTATTTTGAAATACAATCAGCATATTCGATATGCGCAATTAAAATTATAAAAGAGCTTATTTTGATATAGATTAATTATTTCTAAGAAAACTAAATTGTAATTCATGTAAATATCATCTTCTTAGATAGCAGCAGGAAGAAAATCAATTTATAATTTTTAGTTATATATCAGTTATTTATTCATATACATAGTAAAGATATTTTCAATTCAGAAATGTAATCCAGTAGAAATAATTGTGTGTTAATAATTGTATTAATATATTAATGTAATTTTTAGACTTTACCCATCCCTTCTTATCGCCATGAAAAAAATAAAAATAAATGTATGATTTGTATATAAAATACAAACAGAAATAAAAACAAGAATAATACTTATTTAACATTCCTTAAATAACATATAGCCACAGGCAATATACAGTTTGCCAACATTGTCTTAAAATAGTAACTCCCGTTTTTTACAAACGTTAATCGTGTTTCCCGTAATGTTGAGGTCGTTACATGAAATTAAGTAAGCTCTCAGGGATAGTATTGACGATGCTGATCGGTTCGCTGCTGTTAAGCGGCTGTGATGCAGCTCTGCTAAACCCTAAAGGCCATATAGGTCAGGAAGAACGCACGCTGATACTGACAGCAATCTGCTTGATGTTGATAGTCGTAATTCCGGTGATTATTATGGCAATTCTCTTCTCTCTGAAATACAGAGAGGGAAGCAATGCCAAATATTCGCCGAAATGGGCGCATTCCAATAAACTCGAGGCCGTAGTTTGGGGCATTCCTATCCTGATTATTCTCATTCTGGGAACAATCACTTGGAAAACCACTCATTCTCTGGACCCGTATCGTCCGCTGGAAAGTGATAAAAAACCAGTAGTAATTGAAGTAATTTCATTAGACTGGAAATGGCTGTTTATTTATCCAGAACAGGGTATTGCTACAGTTAATGAAATCGCTTTTCCGAAAGACACACCGGTGGAATTCAGAATCACATCTAATACAGTGATGAATTCATTCTTCATCCCCCAGCTGGGTAGTCAGATTTACGCTATGGCCGGTATGCAGACCAAGCTACATCTGGTAGCTGATACTGCCGGTGAATACAAAGGTATTTCATCCAGCTACAGCGGTGCCGGTTTCTCTGGTATGAAATTCACTGCCATTGCTACACCGGATGAAGCCAGCTTCAATCAATGGGTGGAAAAGGTGAAACAGTCGCCAAATACACTTAATGACATGGCTTCATTCAACAAACTGGCTGCGCCTAGCCAATTCCACAAAGTGGAATACTTCTCCAGCGCAAATCCGAGTTTGTACGGCAACGTGATTGCTAAATTTGCCAATCACAATATGCCGGCTACTCTACAGGCCAGTGCCGCCAGCAGTGCTGAGTAAGCTTGCGAGGAAATAAACAATGTTCGGAAAATTATCTTTAGATGCGATACCGTTCCATGAACCAATTGTCATGGTAACGATTACAGCCATCATCGTCATAGGTTTGGCGTTGGTGGGTGCAATTACGTATTTTCATAAATGGACCTATCTGTGGAAAGAATGGTTTACCACAGTTGACCACAAACGTATCGGTATCATGTACATCATTGTCGCAGTGGTGATGTTGGTACGTGGTTTCGCCGATGCTGTGATGATGCGTAGCCAGCAGGTACTTGCTTCCTCTGGTACCAGTGATGGCTTTCTGCCGCCACATCACTATGATCAGATTTTCACCGCCCACGGTGTAATCATGATTTTCTTTGTAGCGATGCCATTTGTTATTGGTTTGATGAACTTCGTCATTCCGTTGCAGCTAGGCGCGCGCGATGTGGCTTATCCATTCCTAAATAATCTGGGTTTCTGGTTTACCGCTGTCAGTGTGGTGCTGGTTAACCTGTCACTGGGTCTGGGCGAATTTGCCCAAACTGGCTGGCTGGCTTATCCACCGCTGTCTGGATTGGAATTCAGCCCTGGAGTTGGTGTAGATTACTGGATATGGAGTCTGCAGATATCGGGTATAGGTACTACGGTAAGTGCGGTTAACTTTATCGCTACCATACTGAAAATGCGTGCCCCTGGCATGACTATGATGAAAATGCCTA
This sequence comes from Snodgrassella alvi, assembly GCF_040741455.2. Lineage (NCBI taxonomy): Bacteria > Pseudomonadati > Pseudomonadota > Betaproteobacteria > Neisseriales > Neisseriaceae > Snodgrassella > Snodgrassella alvi. The sequence continues at coordinate 2,279,520 of NZ_CP160328.2, read as the reverse complement.
TCTTTTGCTGGGCTTCTTTCTGTAGCAACATTCTGATTCTGACATCTTTCCCGATTTTGACTGCATCTGTAGCGATGCTGACATTAGACCGTTACCTTGGCACCCACTTCTTTACCAATGAATTGGGCGGTAACATGATGATGTATATCAACCTGATTTGGGCATGGGGTCATCCAGAAGTTTATATTCTGATTCTGCCAATTTTCGGTGTGTATTCAGAAGTAACTGCTACATTCTCACGTAAAACCATGTTCGGCTATACCTCAATGGTATGGGCCACCGTATGTATTACCATCTTGTCTTTCATCGTATGGCTGCACCACTTCTTTACCATGGGCTCTGGTGCCAACGTTAATGCGTTCTTTGGTATCGCCACTATGATTATTTCCATTCCGACTGGGGTGAAAATATTCAACTGGTTGTTTACTATGTATGAAGGCCGTATTTCTTTCCATGTCCCAATGCTGTGGACGGTAGGCTTTATCATTACTTTCTCCGTAGGTGGTATGACCGGCGTACTGTTAGCTGTACCGGGTGCCGACTTTGTACTGCATGGCAGTCTGTTTTTGGTAGCCCACTTCCATAACACCATTATCGGTGGTGTGGTATTCGGTCTGTTTGCAGCGCTCAACTACTGGTTCCCGAAAGCATTTGGCTTCAAGCTAAATGAAACATGGGGTAAACGTGCCTTCTGGTGTTGGTTTATCGGCTTCTTTGTTGCGTTTATGCCGTTATATGCACTGGGCTTCATGGGCATGACCCGTCGTTTGAGCCAGCACATTGACCCAGCTTTCCACACGTTGCTGTGCGTAGCTGCTGCTGGTGCTGCCATCATTGCTCTGGGTGTGGTATGCATGGTGATTCAGGTAGTGGTTTCCTGCATACATCGTAAAGAAAATCTAGATGTGACCGGCGACCCATGGGATGGCCGCACACTAGAATGGTCTACTTCTTCTCCAGTACCCTTCTACAATTTCGCTATTCAACCTCAAGTTGAATCCCGTGATGCATTCTGGGACGAAAAAGAAAAAGGTATTGCGTATAAGAAACCAGCTAAATATGAAGAAATTCATATGCCGAAAAATACAGCTGCCGGTCTGGTTATCGGTGTATTCTCCCTGATTTTCGGTTTTGCCATGATTTGGCATATCTGGTGGATGGCCATCATTGGCTTCGCTGGCATGATTATTAGTCTCATTGCCAAGAGCTTCGACACCGACGTGGATTACTACGTACCGGTTGCTGAAATTGAAGCCATTGAAAGCAAACGTTTTAATGAATTAACTAAAGCAGGACTGAAATAATGTCAACTGAAACCTTGATTCACGGTAAGGCGCCTGAACACGCTCACCACGACAACGGTTCACTGAAGGTATTCGGGTTCTGGATTTACCTGATGAGTGACTTGATTTTGTTCTCTTGTCTGTTTGCCACCTATATCGTGCTCCTGCCGGGCACGGCTGGTGGCCCAAGCGGCAAAGACATTTTCGAGCTGCCTTTTGTGCTGGTAGAAACTTTTGCTCTGTTGCTGAGTTCCATTACATACGGCTTTGCCGTACTGGCAATGAATCGCAATAATCAGAGTCAGGTTTTGTTGTGGCTGGTTATAACCTTTGTATTCGGTGCCTGCTTCATCGGGATGGAGCTGTATGAATTCCATCATCTGATTACACATGGTATGGGACCGGATCGCAGTGGATATCTGTCTGGCTTTTTTGCTCTGGTAGGTACCCATGGTCTGCACGTTACCGCCGGTCTGATCTGGATGGCAGTTCTGATGATTCAGGTTGCTTCGCGTGGTCTGACTAGTGTTAACCGTATGCGTATTAACTGCCTGAGCCTGTTCTGGCACTTTCTGGACATCGTGTGGATTTGCGTGTTCTCAATTGTATATCTGATGGGGGTAGCGTTATGAGTCAGTCAAACCATCAAGACCATATTCCACAACATGGCAGTGCTAAAAACTACGTCATTGGTTTTATCCTGTCGGTGGTATTAACTCTGATTCCGTTTCTGATGGTCATGAATCATGCAGCAGACAAGAAAACTTTGTTTGCGGTGATTGTGATTACAGCTGTATTACAGCTTATTGTTCAGTTGGTATGTTTCCTCCATTTGGGCAGTAATCCGGAAGAACGCTGGAATCTAATTTCATTTATTTTCACCGCAATTGTGATTGTATTGCTGGTAGGCCTTTCCATTTGGATTATGTGGAGCCTGAATGCAAACATGGTGTTAGGTTAAAGGCAGTTCATGATTAAGCCATACCTGCAAGTAACTAAACCAGGTATTATCGTCGGCAACCTGATTTCGGTTGTCGGCGGGTTTTTGCTGGCTTCCAAAGGCAGCATTAACGGTTTCCTGCTAATTCTTACTCTGCTGGGCGTGTCTCTGGTAGTAGCTTCTGGCTGTGCGTTCAATAACCTGATTGACCGTGATATCGATCCGAAGATGGAACGTACCAAGAATCGTGTTCTAGTACGAGGGCTCGCCTCTGCACGAGTGACCTTTGCATTAGCCACGATACTGGGTATTGCTGGGTTTATTGTGCTCTATTTTGGTGCTAATCCGTTGGCCATGTGGTTATCTGTAATGGGCTTTGTGGTTTATGTAGGGATTTATAGTCTCTATATGAAACGGCATTCTGTTTACGGTACCCTTATTGGCAGTCTGTCAGGTGCCGCACCTCCAGTGATTGGTTATTGTGCAGTAAGCAATAATTTTGATGCTGGTGCACTTATTCTGCTAGCGATTTTCAGTCTCTGGCAAATGCCACATTCCTACGCTATTGCGATTTATCGCTTTAAGGATTATCAGGCAGCCAATATTCCGGTTTTGCCAGTGGTAAAAGGTATTGCGGTAGCCAAACACCATATCACGTTTTATATCATTGCTTTTATGTTTGCGACACTGATGCTGTCTATAGGTGGTTATGCCGGATACAAATATCTGGTGGTGGCTGCTGCGGTCAGTGTATGGTGGCTGTGTATGGCACTATCTGGTTATAAAGCGCAGAATAATGACCGTATATGGGCACGTAAACTGTTTGTATTTTCGATTATAGCTATCACTACCTTAAGCATTATGATGTCGGTAGATTTCATGACACCGGCCTCTCCTACTGTATTAAGCTTGGCTGGTTGATACCGTAAACATGAATACATAATAATACGCAAACCACCCCAACCTGCCTTTGTTTCTTTTACAATAGGCGGGTTTTTCTTTTAAGCTGTACTCAATATGAATTCCAACAATAATGATACACACATGAACTCCGCCGAAAGGCGAGCAACATGGGGATTAGGAGCGGTTTTTTCATTGCGCATGCTGGGCATGTTTATGGTTCTGCCGGTACTGACCACTTATGGAATGACATTACAAGGAGCCAATGAAAGCCTGATCGGTCTGGCTATTGGTATTTATGGCCTGATGCAGGCTTTACTACAGATTCCTTTTGGCTTATGGTCAGACCGTTTTGGACGCAAGCCACTGATAGTGGGCGGTTTGATAATCTTCACTCTGGGCAGCATCATTGCCGCTGTAACCACCTCAATCTGGGGGGTGATTTTGGGACGAGCTTTACAGGGTAGCGGCGCAATTGCCGCAGCCGTAATGGCTCTACTTTCAGATTTAACTCGTGAACAGAATCGCACTAAAGCGATGGCTTTTATCGGTATCAGCTTTGGCATAACATTTGCATTGGCCATGGTATGCGGCCCAATTATCACACATGCATTTGGTTTACACGGTCTATTTTGGGTCATTGCCTCACTGGCAGTAATCGCTATTGCACTGACGTTATTTTTTGTACCCGTGAGCAGTGTTCATGTGTTCAATCGTGAATCTGGTATCGTAAAGGGTAGCTTTGGTACTCTATTGCGTAATGCACCCTTACTCAAGCTCAACATAGGTATTTTCTGTCTGCATTTTCTTCTGATGTCTACCTTTGTTGCTCTGCCTTTGCAACTTGAGCAAGCAGGATTTCCAGCATCCAAACACTGGCAAATTTATTTATACACAATGCTGATTGCATTTATTACGGTATTGCCACCGATTATTTATGCAGAAAGTAAACGCCGGATGCGACGAGTTTTTATCATATGCGTTGCCGGTCTGATGCTTGCTGAAACAGTTTTATGGCTGGCCAATATTTCCTTTTGGTCCCTAATTGTAGGTGTATTGTTGTTTTTTATTGCGTTTAATTTGATGGAAGCCTTGCTGCCATCTTGGGTAAGTAAAGAAGCGCCTGCTGGTTTTAAAGGCACAGCAATGGGCATTTACGCTACAGGACAGTTTCTCGGAGTAGCCTGCGGTGGCACTATCGGTGGCTGGCTGGCTGCACATTGTGGTGCTCATTCAGTTTTTTTGTTTGGTGCAGGATTAGCTGTGGTGTGGTTGCTGCTAAGTTTTACTATGCAGGAACCACCCTATCTGGCTAGTCTGCGCTTGACGCTGGGCAGCAATCAGATTTTGCCCGAGAATGCACACCAACAATTATTGCAGCAGAATGGTATTAGCCAAGTTTTGATTGTGCCTGAAGAACACAGTATCTACATTAAAATTGACAGTAAAATTACCAGCCGCCAACAGTTGGAAGCTTTTATCAACTCCATCTGCAGATAGGTATCTATTAACAAGACGGTTTTTCCGTATCCGGCTCATAGTTTAAATTAAAATACCTGCCAGAATATAACTTGTGCTAATTATTTATTTCTAAGCAGTTTTATTTTTAGACTAGGCCGGATTTTATGGCATTCAATATTGATAATTTTCTTTTCTACCATTACTCACAGGAATGAAGTATTTATGCCTGCTCAAAGGCCTGCATAATTTCCTGTGCTAGCACAATCTGGCTATCAACTACTTTTGTAGCACCAGCTTGGATAAATAATTGCTTATCCTGTTCATATCGGCTAAACGTCACGATTTGCAATTGAGGATTGAGTGTCAGTGCAGCTTTGATAATTGAAACAATCTCTGTTTTATTTTGGATGGTAATAATCAAATTTCTGGCTTCGGACACAAATACTGCATCAAGCATCCCATCAGACAAAGCGTGTCCGTAAGCCACTGGTATCTGACGTGCTCGTAGTTCTGTTACTACGTCAAGCCGGTTTTCCTGAACATATACTGTTTCATTCTGAGCCTGCAAATGCCTGATAATTTCCTGCCCTACCGGACCAGCACCAACGAGGACGGTATGATTGCTTACAGCTGGCGCAACAGCCATGTCTTCATCAACAAAATAAATCGATACCGGTTTAATGGGAGCAGCCACTTTTGCATGAGGCTTATCAGACATCATTCCGCTGTCAATCACGCCTGGTGCTGCTGAGGTAGCCTGTTGATTCTGTTTTTCTAGATACCGGTTAAGCCAGACAAACAGAAAAGGATTACAAATAATGGAAATCAGGGCACTCCCTAATATCAAATCGCTGGCCAAGGGAGGCAATATTTTGTATACCGACCCTAAGCTGGCTATCATAAAAGAAAACTCCCCAATCTGCGCCAATGCTACGGCAATGGTTAATGCTGTTTGTGGCGGATAACCAAATACGCGCACAATCAGAAATGCGCCTGCACTTTTACCAATTACCACAACCAGCAGGGTTGCTATGAGCAATAAGGGTTCACGAATAATAATACTGGGGTCAAACAGCATCCCTACTGAAACAAAGAACAAAACTGTAAAAAATTCTCTCAATCCGCTCGAAGCATCTTCAGCTGTGTGATTCATACTGGTTTCACTGATAATGGCTCCAGCAAAAAACGCACCCAGTGCAAATGAGACACCGAAAAGATAATTGGCTAATATGGCGCAACCCAGGGCTACGGCTATAACCGCCAGCCGGAATAGCTCTGGACTACCGGTGCCTACTACACGCTGTAAGGACCAGGGTATGAGACGGCGCCCCAGAAACAGCATCACTACCACAAACGCAATAATCTGAACACTGGTTTTACCTAGTAAATAAAATAAATCAGCACCCGAAACACTTCCTTGTCCTGACAATACCGGCGCCAGCGCCGGAATCATGACCAGTACAAACACCATGGCTATATCTTCCACAATGAGCCAGCCAGTGGCAATGCGGCCTTGCGTAGAATCCCCCAGATGCCAGCGCTGCAAAGCAGCTATTAAAACTACTGTAGAAGCACAAGATAAAGCCAGCCCAAACACAATTCCGGCACCAGAGCTCCAGCCGGCCAGCCATGCCAATAGCCAGCCTAACAGGGTAGCCAGTGCAATCTGTATCAGTGCCCCAGGAATAGCAACACGTTTGACTGCAAGCAAATCGCGGATAGAAAAATGTAAACCCACTCCAAACATGAGCAAAATTACGCCCAACTCTGCCAGCTGCTGAGATAAATGCATATCAGCAGTAAAACCTTTAGTGTACGGTCCGACAATAATCCCTGCAAAAAGGTAGCCAACCAAAGGTGGCATACGTAATTTGTGGGCTATATAACCGAGTATAAAAGCAAAAAATAATCCGCCTACAATGGTTTCTACCAGTGGAAATGAGTGGTGCATTGATTTCTCAGGGTAATAATCAGTAATAGTAAGTAATCTATATTAACGGATAATTTTTGATAAATAAAAGCTTTTATCAGCTTTTCATATATAATTAGCGTTTTTTATCTAATCTTTGCATATATTATAGTTAAGTATCCCCATTTATTAATTGCATTAATGAAGGGGACATCAAATTGTACTTATTTCGAAGCCATATTCCGTATTCTTAGTCGAATATGGAAATATTTTTTTTCTGCGCGAAATAGTTAAAATTTTTTAAATTTGTGTCTGCCTTGTACTTAATAAGGTTAGTTAAATTTACTATAATATTGGTTTAGGAAAGTTTTATTAATGACTATAAACAGGATACCGCCGGTAGTTGCCTATCCGGGTAAAAGCGCTTTGTTTATTACGCTTGGCATTAAGGACAATGAAACAGCAGTTGCTGAAGTTCTTGATTTTATCACCGGTTTTTCAGCTTTAATACGCAGTCTACATGGCCGTTTTCATGATGAAAATTTCAATGCGTTAATGGGGATTGGTTCGGATGCGTGGGACAGATTGCGTCCAGCGAAACCCAAACCGAAAGAGCTAGTGCCTTTTACTGAAATCAAAGGTGCTAAGCATACTGCTGTGGCTACACCAGGCGATTTATTTTTCCATATTCGTGCAGACCGTCAGGATATTTGCTATGAAATGGCCGCAATGATCCATGAAATTCTGGGAGAGGCCACTTATCCGATAGATGAGGTCAGCGGGTTCCGTTATCTGGATGGGCGTGCCATTATTGGTTTTGTCGATGGTACTGAAAATCCTGACGACGAACGCAAAATGGATTATGCCGTGGTTGGAGATGAAGATCCGCTGTTTCGTAACGGTAGCTATGCTTTCACTCAGAAATACCTGCACAACATGCAGGCATGGCGACAATTATCAGTTGAGGAACAAGAAAAAACTATCGGTCGGCGCCGATTCAATGATATTGAACTTTCCGATGAGGAAAAACCGCAGACAGCACATAACAATGTCAGCAAAGTTTATGATGCTGAGGGTAATGAACTAAAAATAGTTCGCGCAAATGTTGCTTTTGCCCATCCATCGAAAAATGAATATGGTACATTCTTTATTGGCTATGCCCGTTCATTTGCTGTTACCCGTCAGATGGTTAAACAAATGTTCACCGGTAATGCAGAAGGACATGTCGATCGTCTGCTGGATTTCAGTACCCCAGTGAGCGGCAGTCTATACTTCATACCTTCTCCTGATTTAATGGATGAATTTGATTCGTAAGTTACTTTTGCATGTTTTATTCAAGGGGAACCTGCTCGAAACTGCGACAGATTCGGTTTAACTCTAATTTATAACATCATCTCAATAAAGGAAAACTGTTTGCATGGGTAGTGTACTTTTTTTACAGGCCATCACCGTTATTTTTTCGTTGTCCATAGTCACAACGCTATTAAATAAACGGTTGTTTGATATGCCACAGGCCATCGGTGTGCCGATTGTTTCCGCAATTCTTGTATTCGCTCTGCAATGGGGTATGAATTTGTTCGGACGCAATCATTTTATTCATGTGGATATCCAGGCGTTGAAAGCTGCGGTTGGCCATATCAATTTTTATGATTTTCTGGTTAACGGTGTAATCTGTTTTATCCTGACTTCTTCTGCCCTCAAATTCAAGATTTCCGATTTAAAACGCTACTGGCGTCAGATATTAATTTTAGCCACTCTGGGTTTGCTGTTGTGTTCCGTACTGTTTGGCGGGCTGCTTTATGCTTTCCAGTTTCTGGTAGGAGATTATGTCCCGCTGCTCGTGCTGCTACTACTTGGTTCTGCCCTCGGTGCCACTGACCCTATCGGTATCAAGGGCGTACTGAGCTCAGTCCGCACACCTCGGCATCTGATGGTTAAGCTGGAAGGTGAATCTTTATTCAACGATGCAATGTGTATCGTGGTGTTTATGACCATTTTAACGCTGATTAACGGCCAGCATGTATCACCCATAGGTGTGATTGAGAATTTCTTCTATGAAATTATTGTAGCCGTGATTATCGGTTTTATCTTTGGTATCGGCGCATTACGCCTGCTACACGGTAAACATGAAAATGAATCACTGATTTTAGCCACTGCCCTGCTCGCTTCTGGTTCATATCTGGTAGCCTATTTTGCCCATGCTTCCGGCCCAATTGCCTGCGTGGTTGGTGGTCTGATTGTCGGTAATAAATGGCAGGAAGTATTGCAGAAAAAAGAAATAGATGATGTTAATAATTTCTGGCATGCGGTAGAAGGGATCATCAATTCTTTCCTATTTACCCTGATTGGTCTGGAACTTTTTATTGTAGACATGAGCAAAACGCTGGTTATCGGCGGTATTGTTGCATTCGTGTTACTACATCTGAGCCGCTTTATCGGCAATATTCTGGCCTTTATGCTGTTTCCTAAAGTGCATAAGAAAAGCTACCACGGCAGCCTGACCATTCTGTCATGGGGTGGTGTGCGCGGCGGTATTTCTCTGGCTTTGATTCTAGCCGTAGCCAATATGCCGGCATTGGCGAAATACAGTGATATTCTTGTTGGTTATACTTTTATCTGTGTATTGCTATCAGGTGTAGTATGTGGTCTGGGGTTACCGGAAGTATTGAATGCGTTTTATTACAATCCGGACGAGCCGAAAACCGGTTTTCGCGGCTGGTATCAGCGTCAGTGTCATCGTTTTAACCGCAGTGGTGTGATGTATACTATTGAAGATCGGTCTGATGGTTCAGAATATATTTCTGTTTATAATCCGATTGCTGTAGCTACCGCTGCTGCTGACCCGAGTGAAGAGATTGCTCTGACACCAGAAGAATTAAAACAGAAAGTAGACAAATTGGAAAATCCGGATAATTTTTAATCCGAATCTAAAAATGCCGGCTTGATTAAGCCGGCATTTTTATTAAGTGTTTATTAAGCCATGTAGGCCAAACTTTTTTTATTTTAATTGTGCTTCTATAAATTTTCGTACTGCTGCGGCATCGTTATCCATGATGGTAACACGCTGTGGTAAATCTTCCAGCCCAGCCAAATTATCTGGCCGCGGGATTTTGACATTATCACCTACGGCTTCATGGATGGTCTGGGCAAACTTAGCTGGCTGTGCTGTTTCTAGACAAACAATAATTTCACCAGCTTCGCGCAATTGCCGTGCAACTTTTACACCATCAGCAGTATGCGGATCTATTAGCTCGCCGTCTTCTGCATAAACTTGTGCAATAGTATGCAGACGGTCAGTATGTGTGCTTTTACCAGCAGCAAAGCCATACTGGTTGTGGATTTTGTCGAGCAATGGGCTTAGGTCAAACCCGCTGCCAGTGGCTACCTGTTGCCAGAGCTGCTGCACTTTAGCACCATCGTGGTCCAGCAAATCATATACAAAGCGTTCGAAATTGGAAGCTTTGGAAATATCCATCGAAGGGCTGGAGGTAACAAAAGTATGTGCTGCATCCCGCGGACGATAATGACCAGTATTGAAAAATTCGTTCAATACATCGTTTTCATTTGTGGCAACTATCAGACGGTGAATGGGCAGACCCATACTTCGCGCAATATGTCCGGCCAGTACATTTCCGAAATTACCGCTTGGTACACAAAATGATACTTTCTGCTCGTTACTGTTGGTGGCAGCAAAATAGCCTTTAAAATAATACACCACTTGCGCCACTATCCTGCCCCAGTTAATCGAATTAACCGTACTCAGATGGTAATTAGCCTTGAAAGCATGATCATTCTGTAAAGCTTTCACAATGTCCTGACAATCGTCGAACATACCTTTGATAGCGATATTGAATATATTGCCATCCTGCAAGCTGTACATTTGTGCACGCTGAAAATCGCTCATTTTGCCAAAGGGCGATAACATGAACACATTTACTCTGTCTTTACCCCTCAAGGCATATTCAGCTGCAGAACCAGTATCACCGCTGGTGGCGCCGATAATATTGAGATAACGGTTTTCACGTCCAAGCACATATTCAAAGAGATTGCCCAATAATTGCATGGCCATATCTTTAAAAGCTAGTGTAGGGCCGTTTGATAGCGCTTGAATATTGACACCGTCATGCAACGTTCTCAGAGGCGTAATTTCATCGCTACCAAATACATCTGCAGTATAGGTTTTGCTAATGATTGTCTGTAAATCCGCTTTCGGTATGTCAGTAGCAAATAAGCTGATGATTTGCAGAGCCAGTTCAGCATAGCTCAATGAGCGCCAGTCATGCAGAGTAAATGCATCGATATGTGGATAGCTTTGTGGCAGTAACAATCCACCATCATCAGCCAGCCCCGCCATTAATGCCTGACTAAAGCTTTTTGGTGCTGTCTGCCCTCTGGTACTAATGTATTTCATTGTTTCTCCTGTATGATTCTGAAATCATATCTGAACCATAGTTAATAACGCTGCATTCCGTAGCTGCATTTTTCAGCCTCTGATGCAATTAATACACTTACATTCTGCTGGCGATTTTGTGGATTGACCATTTTGATTACTTCTTCGATGCTGAACTTACGTTTGTTTTGCTCAGCAATACAACTACAATACTGTTTACTCACTCCAGAAAGGTCAATTGTACCGAGTCCACGGATAAGCAGTGGCTTACTCAGCTGAAGCTGACACTCATTATTAATCATGTAACCAGCTATGCCGGAGATCAGTCCGTATTCTGCTTTTTTATCATATTGAATACCGACCCCTATCACTACCACTACAAAAACCAGCAGAAACAATATTTTATTCATGAATTTTTGTCAGTTGCATTATAATCAAACCCGAATACAACCACCCTTTTTTAAGATATGTAATCACACGATTATACACGCAATGTAAAATCTGAATAGCGGGCAAACTTCATTCAATCAGGTACAATATCTTACACGAATTGCCGTGTACAGAATGACACGATATGGATTTATTTAATCAAAAACCTTTAGCCCCACTGGCAGAACAGTTACGTCCGCAGAATCTGGATGAAGTGATCGGCCAGCAACATCTGATTGGTGAGGGTAAACCATTACGGGTCGCAGTTGAAACTGGACATCTACATTCTATGCTGTTGTGGGGTCCTCCTGGCGTAGGTAAAACCACACTGGCACGCATTCTGGCACAGAGTTTCAATGCTCAGTTTATTCCATTGTCAGCGGTTTTTTCCGGTGTCAAGGAAATTCGTGCGGCGGTCGAAAAGGCGCAGCTGGCATTACAACATGGTCAGCGCACTATATTGTTTGTAGATGAAGTGCATCGCTTTAATAAATCTCAGCAGGATGCATTTTTACCCTATGTAGAAAACGGTCTTTTCACATTTATTGGCGCCACCACTGAAAACCCCTCTTTCGAAGTGAATCCAGCTCTTTTAAGCCGCTCACAGGTTTATACGCTGCATTCGCTCAGCATTGAAGAATTAAAACAGCTTCAGCAGAAAGTATTCAGTCTGCAGGCTTTCAAAACATTCAGTATTGATGAGGATGCTCAGACACTCATTCTCAATAGTGCCGACGGTGATGGTCGGCGTTTTCTAAATCTTCTGGAACAATTAATTCACACTGCACAGGCTCAGCAGCAAAGTGTTATCAGTGCAGCATTAACGGCCAGTAGTCTTGGCACACAGCTGCGTCGCTTCGATAAAGGTGGTGACAGCTTCTACGAACAGATTTCTGCTTTACATAAGTCTGTACGTGGTTCCCATCCTAATGCCGCTATTTACTGGTTTTCACGCATGCTCGATGGTGGCGCAGACCCGCGCTATCTGGCAAGGCGCATTATCCGTATGGCGTGGGAGGATATCGGGTTGGCAGATCCTCGGGCAATGCAAATAGCGAATGATGCAGCCCTCACTTATGAGCGTCTGGGCAGCCCCGAAGGCGAACTAGCTCTAGGGCAGGCTGTATTGTATCTAGCCTGTGCTGCCAAAAGTAATGCAGGATATATGGCTTATAATGAGGCACGTGCATTTGTTAAACAGCATCCATCCAGTGAAGTGCCTGTACATTTGCGCAATGCACCTACTAAGCTGATGAAAGAGCTGGGTTATGGCAGAGAATACCGTTATGCACACGATGAACCCAATGCTTATGCAGCTGGTGAAACTTATATGCCAGACGGTATGGAAGAACCGTCTTTTTATCAGCCAGTAGCACGCGGGCTGGAAATTAAAATCGCGGACAAGCTGGCATTTTTACATAATCTGGACGAAGAGGCCGGTCAGAATGCAAACAAATAAGCAATCACTTTGTACACTTGAAACCCAGCCATTTGGCTTGATAGATGGAGACAGCGCCACACTATGGACATTGTCCAATAGCAACGGCATGAAGGTATCGGTAATGGATTTTGGTGCCATTATTACTTCAATTGTAATACCAGACCGAGACGGCAATTCAGTAGAATGTGTACTGGGCTTTGATAATGCTGAAGACTATGCCAGCAATAGCTATCGTGCCAACAATCCGCATCTGGGAGCAGTAATCGGGCGACATGCTGGCCGTATCAGCCATGCGAAAGCAAAGCTAAATCAGGAATGGATTCAGTTGTCACCCAATCAGGGCGAGCATCACATGCATGGCGGATTTTGCGGCTTCGACCAGAAATGGTGGACAGTGCATACCACGCACACAGATGACGAATGCGCTTCCATCACGTTGCAATTATTCAGCGCCGATGGAGAAGAAGGCTATCCCGGCAATCTGAACGTTCAAGTTTGTTATACTCTGACAGCTAATAATGAGTTAAATGTTGATTTCAGCGCTGAAACAGATCGAGATACGTTGATTAATCTTACTCAACACAGTTATTTTAATCTAGCTTTGCGAGAAAATACTGTCAGCGAGCATCAGTTATGGTTGTTACCTATGGAAGTAATTGATACAGATGCAGATATGATGCCTACTGGTGAGGTTTCTAAGGCACCAGCAGCACTGGATTTCCATTCTGCCCGCCCTATTGGCAATAGTGTAATTGATACTGCCTATATCTTACCTCCTCATTCCAATCAAAGCATTGTAGCGAGTATTAGCGCGCCAGATACGGGACTTTCAATGGCGGTTAAAACTGATGCACCGGTAATGGTGGTTTATAACGCCCAGCATCTAACAAAACAACCGATACCGCAACGTAAAGCACTGCAACCATTTGCTGCCATCTGTTTTGAACCGCAGGGTTATACCGATGCAGCAAACCAGCCAGCTTTTCCCAATAATATTCTTCGGGCCGGGACTACATATAAACAGCATATCAGCTATATATTTAGCCGCAATCCTATCCAACCCATATGTAGTTAACCCTACTTAGACCTACAACTGCTGGATGAAGGCAAATTAAGGTGTAAAATCTTTGATTGCTAAACAGAGTAAATCCGGTTCGACTAAGGACCATATCGGTACATTGCTCGTGATAAAATGAATACGTCTTTTACCAACCCATATTGCTTAGCATGAAATGGAATGATATTCAGGCCATAGCATTCGATCTTGATGGTACGCTGGTCGATTCAATTGCCGATTTGTGTGCAGCGGCCAATCATATGCGTGCCGAAATGAATCTGGCACCCTTACCCGCAGAAGAACTCACCAGCTACGTAGGCGATGGTTTGTCTAGTCTGGTGCATCGGGCGCTCAGTGGAAGTAAAGACGGACAGGCTGATGAAGCTAGCTGGGCACAAGGTTTTACTGCATTTATTGCTTATTACCGTACTCATCTAAGTGTTCATACCCGTCCCTATCCTGAAGTTGAAACCGCACTAGCTCTATTTCGTAACAGAGGATTACCCTTAGCGGTAATTACTAATAAAAATGAAATTCTGGCAGTGGAATTATTGTGCGAACTGGGACTGGCCGATTCTTTTAGTTTAGTGGTAGGTGGTGACACACTGAGTGAAAAGAAACCCTCCCCTATGCCCTTATTGCACACAGCCGAAGTATTAGGTGTTGCTATTCAGAATTTATTAATGGTGGGTGATTCAGCAAATGACATTCTTGCAGCCAAAGCTGCCGGTGCCTTAAGCTGTGGCGTAACTTGGGGCTATGCCGATATGGGACTACTGGCACAAAACCCCGATACCAAACCAGATATCATTATTGACCATCTGCCTCAGATTGATGATGGCATGCGGCATCATGGCGATAGTGAAATCCGCGCATGAAACCAAAAATCAGCTTACGCGGCCGTGCCATTGCTATATTGGCACGGCAAGAAATCAGCCGTGCTGAGCTGACTCGTAAATTACGCCCGCATGTAGAAGAAAACGATGATATTGAATCTTTGCTAGATGAACTAGCCGAGCGGCACTGGCAATCTGATGCTCGCTATGCGGAAACCTACATCAACAGTAAAAGCCGTATACACGGCAATCTGCGATTACAGCAAAGCCTTAAACAAAAAGGAGTTAAAGCGGAGCTGATTGCCGATTATCTGCCAGACAAAGCGGAACAAATCAGTAATGCAGTCGCTGTTTTACAAAAAAAATATCGCCGGCCTCCATCTGATTTAAAAGAAAAGCACAAATATATGCATTTTCTAGCCTATCGTGGATTTAGCATGGATATTATCAATACAGCTATGCATCGTGCTTGGGAAGAGAGTATTCTTCCAGAGGAAGAGTTTTGGGAATAGCGTATAAAAGGCAATAAAAAAATTGATGGGTTTGATGAAAAAAGCTGAATTAGTTACGCGCTCAGTTTTTGGCAAATCGCGATAATTAAAAAGTCCGGTAATTGGCCGGACTTTTTAATTATTGACAGACTATATCAATGCAGACTGACATCTTCACGTTTCACTTTGTCATTACTGGTGCCGGTAGGTTTGGTTGACCAGTAACCTGCAAGAAACGAACCGGAAATATTATGCCACAGTGAGAATATTGCTCCGGGGATTGCAGCCATTGGCCCAAAGAAATTCGTGCCTAATACTGCAGCCAGACCTGAGTTCTGCATACCTACTTCCAGTGCAAGGGTACGACAAATGGATTTATCAAAACCAAACAGCCGTCCACCCCAATATCCACCAATCAGCCCCAAACCATTGTGCAGAATTACGCCAAATACAACAATAGCTGTTTCAATCCCTATTTTATCACTGCTCAGCGAAACTACCGTTGCCAATACAAGGATAATTACGCACATGGTAATCAATGGCAATGAGGGTACAATTTTTTTTACTTGCTGCGGGATAAAATAATTTATCCCCACTCCGATAGCAATCGGTAATGCCACAATAAGCAGAATTTCCTTGAGCATATTCACTACCGGTACAGCAATAGAAGCTGCAATGTACAATTTAGCCAGTAATGGCGTAGCAAAAATACCCACTACAGTAGACAGCGCACTGATAGTTACCGAGAGTGCAACGTCCCCTTTAGACAGAAATACCATAACGTTGGAGGCAGTACCACTGGCTACGCATCCTACCAGCACCATGCCTGCTTGCAATTCCGGCGACATGTTAAGCAATCTGGCTATCAGCCAAGCAGCCAGCGGCATAATCAGATAATGCAGGCCAATACCGGCCACGATTGGTGCCGGCCGTTTTAATACACGGGTAAAATCGGCTATTTTCAGCGTCATGCCCATGGAAAGCATTACCAGCATCAGCATTTCTGAAATATAAGGTTTCAGGGGTGCGAAAACAGCAGGATTCAGATAGGCGAAGATAGAACATAAGGCTGCCCACAGTGGGAACAGCCTTGTAATGATAGCAATCACGAGAATTTTCTCATGTAATAACAGTAATCAGCTTAGGCAGCCATTGCTTTGATTTTGGCAGCCAGACGGCTTTTATGACGTGCAGCCTTGTTTTTATGGAAAACACCTTTATCAGCAATGCGATCAATCACTTTAACGCTTTCGCTGTAAGTAACCTGAGCAGCGGCTTTATCACCAGCTTCAACAGCTTTCAATACTTTTTTAACCGCAGTGCGAAAAGCGGTACGCAAGCTTGCGTTGTGAGCACGTTGTTTTAGTGCCTGACGAGCGCGCTTACGAGATTGTGCACTATTGGCCATCAATATCTCCTAACATACATATACAAATCATGAAACGCCGAATTTTAATGACTTCGCAGCATAAATGCAAGTGCCCTTGTTGTTTTTTAGCTGGCTTCGGCTGGTGGCAAGTAATTAAGATTACTTAGCTTACTCGTGTTTTTCGTCCTTGATGATGGCATTTTCCGGCAGCTGGCGGAAGTAATCACTATGCCAGTATGCTTGTGTACCTTCACGTATCAGTACCAAGCATACGGCAGCCAGAGGCAGCGCCAGCAACATGCCTACAAAGCCCAGCAACTGCCCAAAAGCCATTAAGGAAAAAATTACCCAAAAAGGTGACAGTCCAATGCGGTCACCGACAATTTTCGGCGTAACGAAAAAACTTTCCAGAAACTGGCCAATTGCAAACACACCCCATACCATCAGTAGTCCTGTCCAGCCATTAAACTGCAATAAAGCTGCCAGCGTAGCCAGCAACAATCCGGTAAATGCACCCAGATACGGTACAAACACAAGCAAACCAGCCACCATGCCAATCGCAAATCCTGATTCTAGTCCTACCAGAGCGAGTCCCAAACCATATACCAGCCCCATAATGACCATCACTAATAATTCACCGCGCAGAAATTCACCCAGAACAGTATCCATATTAGTGGAAATGCGATTGTAGACCGGTAGAGCTCGACGAGGAATCAGGTGGCGGATACCGGCTGTCCAGCGGTTCCAGTCGAGTAGAAAGTAGTACAACAGGAATGGCAATAACAACAGATTGGTTATCCATTCCACCATGCCGCTGCCATGCTGCCATACCACTGGCAACACTTTCGAAGCAGCATCCTTAATGCTGGCATTGTGGGTTTGAATCCATTGACCAACATAGCGGGACATGTAATCAGCATCCCAGCGCAGGCGAATATGAAAAGTCTGATTCAGCCACGGAACCAGTTTATGATGAACCCAATTGAGAAAATCTGGCAGCTTTTCATAAATGCTGTCGAGCAGATTAATCAGCATTGGTATGACAATCAGTAACAATACCACGATTACACTCAGCCCTAGCAGCATCACGAGCATGGCTGCAATAGAGCGTGGGATCTTCAAACGGCGCAACTTTTCTACCAGCGGATTAAGAATATAGGCCAGAACCCCTGCTGCTACAAAAGGCATTAATATCGGTTTTAGTCCGATAAACAAACTGATGGTGCCCAGTAGTACTAGAGCGCCAATAATCCATGGAGTAACAGGAGAATGTTTTTTGCTGTTGATATTCATTAAATATACTCTTGCTGATTAAAAAAATAAGCTTGCAGCAATAATCTGGCAGTAATCTGCCTTTTATTATTCTAATAATAACTGAATAAATAACGTTCTGAAATAATTTATCTGCTGAGGTGATTATATCTGTAAATATTACGTAATGATAATTGAATAATCTATCTCATCGATTTCTATCTTCTCACTGCCCAATAAAAAAGCCAGCTGTTCGAACCAATTCGAACAGCTGGCTATAACAAGGCTTCAACAGCTTATTTTTTACGCTGTGTCGGTAAATCAGTACAGGTTCCCATGGCTACTTCAGCAGCCATGCCAATAGATTCACCAAGTGTTGGATGCGGATGAATGGTACGGCCGATATCGTCTGCATCACAACCCATTTCGATGGCCAGACAGATTTCACCAATCATGTCGCCGGCACTGGGGCCGACAATGGCACCACCAATAATCAATCCACTATCGGCATCGAAAATTAGTTTCGTCGCGCCCTCACTGCAACCATTGGCTACAGCTCTGCCAGAGGCAGCCCATGGAAACACTGCTTTAGTGATTTTGACACCATCTTTTTTAGCCTGATCTTCGGTTATACCTGCCCAGGCCACTTCTGGATTAGTATAGGCCACACCAGGAATTACCCGTGCGTCGAAATAAGCTTGATGACCGGCACAGTTTTCGGCAGCAACGTGACCTTCATGTACAGCTTTGTGCGCTAGCATTGGTTGGCCGACAATATCTCCAATTGCATAAATATGCGGAACATTAGTACGCATCTGTTTGTCTACATTGATAAAGCCACGGTCGGTAACCTCTACACCGGCATTTTCAGCACCAATCAGCTTACCATTCGGGGCACGGCCGGCAGCCACCAGTACCAGATCATAGCGTTGTGGTTCAGCTGGTGCTTTATCACCTTCAAAGGTTACATAAATACCGTCTTCCCTGGCTTCCACTGCTGTGGTTTTGGTGTTCAGCATAATATTATCGAAACGATGTTCGTTTTTCTTTTGCCAGATTCTAACCATATCACGGTCAGCGCCGAGCATCAGGCCACCCATCATTTCCACTACATCTAGGCGTGCACCGAGCGTACTGTAAACCGTGCCCATTTCTAGGCCAATGATACCGCCACCGATTATCAACATTTTTTCGGGCACAGATTTCAATGCCAGTGCACCGGTAGAATCGACAATGCGTGGATCCTCTGGAATAAACGGCAGATTCACCACACGACTGCCGGCTGCAATAATGGTGTTTTTGAAAGCCAGAGTAACTGTTTCGCCGGTTTCTGTTTTACCTTCGCCGGAAGTCAGTTTGACCTCAATGTGATGTGGATCGATATACCGGCCATTACCGCGGATAATATCGACTTTACGTGTTTTAGCCATACTGGCAAGACCACCTGTCATTCTGGCAACTACTTTTTCTTTGTAGCTGCGTAGCTGGTCTATATCGATTTTTGGAGCCGGATACTCAATACCATTGGCTTTAAGCTCTTTTACTTCGTCAATCACTGCAGCGTTGTGCAACAATGCTTTGGAAGGGATACAACCCACGTTCAAACACACACCGCCTAGCGTGGCATAACGCTCTACAACTGCTACTTTGAGGCCTTCGTCGGCCGCAGCAAAAGCTGCAGAATAACCACCAGGGCCACCGCCTAACACGACTACATCATATTCAGCATCACTGCTGCCGTTGTAAGTGGCCGCTTGCGAAGCTGCAACTGGAGCCGTTTCACTGGCCGGTGCCGCTGCTTTGGCTGTTGCAGCCGCAGCTTCTATTACAGCAATCACCCCACCCTCAGAAATTTTATCGCCTACTTTAACTTTAACTTCCTTTACCACGCCGGCTATTTCAGCCGGTACATCCATCGTGGCTTTGTCAGTTTCCAGTGTAATGAGGGTATCGTCTACCGCAATGGTATCGCCCGTTTTGATTTCTACCGCTATGATATCAACATTCTGATAATTGCCAATATCCGGTACTTTCAGTTCAATTAAGCTCATGATCTAACCTTTTCCAGACTGTTGTATGTTAAACAACAGTATGTGCCTGTATTTCATGTATTCAGGCTGCCGAAAACGTTTCGGTTTTCAGGCAGCCTCCGGAATTGAAGTTTTACAGAGTAACGCGGCGGAAATCAGCCAGCAGCTGGCTGATAAATACCAGAAAACGCATGCCGGCTGCGCCGTCAATCACACGATGGTCAAAAGATAGTGACAGCGGACACTGTAAGCGCGGTTCGAACTCCTTACCATTCCAGCTTGGTTTAATCTGCGATTTGCAAACGCCAAGAATCGCCACTTCAGGTGCGTTGATAATTGGCGTAAAGCCGGTGCCACCGATGCCACCTAGCGAAGAAATGGTGAAGCAGGCACCTTGCATTTCCTGTGGTTTGAGCTTGCCTTCACGTGCACGCTTACTCATGTCGGCAAGTTCCTGCGTGATTTCTTTGAGGCCTTTTTTATCAGCATTTTTGATAACTGGTACGACCAGACCATTCGGCGTATCAGCAGCAAAACCGATATTGATGTATTTTTTCAGTATCAGGTTATTGCCATCCAAAGATGAGTTGAATTCCGGAAATTCTTGCAAGGCTTTCACACAGGCCAGAATGATAAAAGCCAGCGGAGATACTTTCAGTCCTGCGCGCTCCCATTCTTTATTCAGTTGCTTGCGGAATGTTTCCAGTTCGGTCATGTCTGCATCTTCTTGCAGGGTGACATGCGGAATCATTACCCAATTGCGCGCCAGATTCTGACCAGATATTTTCTTGATACGGGACAGCTCTTTGACTTCGATTTCACCAAATTGACTAAAATCTACTTTCGGCCATGGCAATAAATCCAAACCACCACCCAGAGCAGTGCCAGCACCACCATGCTCGACTTTCTGCATGACTTCTTTGACAAAATTGCGCAAATCAAGCGGAGTAATGCGTCCTTTGCGACCGCTGCCACTTACTCGACCTAAATCTACGCCCAGCTCACGCGCCAGTTTGCGCACAGAGGGGCTTGCATGGGCTTTTTCAAACCCTTTTTCGTCGATATCAGAGCTGCCAAATGCTTGAGAAACATGGCTCTTAATTTCGGCACGCAATTCATTGTTTTCTGCTGACGGCGTAGCTGCAACCTGTTTTTTGATTTCCGCAGCTTGTTTCTGATCCTGCGTAGCCGATTCAGCAGCAGGAGCAGAAACGGCGGCTACTTCAATGAGTGCACTGCCTTCTGATACTTTGTCACCCACCTTCACATGTACAGCGGTTACTTTTCCGGCCACTGTAGATGGGACATCCATGGTGGCTTTGTCAGTTTCGAGTGTAACCAGTGTCTGGTCTACTGCGACTTCATCACCTACTTTGATGTCTACTTCTATAACATCTACATTAGAAAAGTTACCGATATCAGGTACATTTACGGCTACCGGCTTGGCTGCGGCAGCTGCCGGTACTGTAGCTGCAGCTTTGGCCGGAGCTTCAGCCGTTTGCGTTGTAGTGGCTGCATCAGCAGCTTCTACTTTGACAATCACACTGCCTTCTGAAACTTTATCCCCCACTTTGACCAATACTTCTTTTACCACTCCTGCGTGGTCAGCCGGTACGTCCATGGTGGCTTTATCGGTTTCAAGTGTAATCAAAGTATCGTCTACGGCAATTTTATCGCCCACTTTTACAGCCACGTCAATGACATCGACACCGGTATAATTACCGATATCCGGTACTTTTATTTCTACAATCTGACTCATCATTATGTCCTTTGGTGACAGCAGGCTGTTGCCTGCGTCCGACAATCGTTAGCTTATACAGCCAACAAAACCTGCCTGAAACCCAAGAGGATTCAGGCAGTCGGTTCATTAGCGTGTCCAGCTCGGTTCTACATCAGCCTTGATACCATATTTGTTGATGGCATCCTGAACAACCTGTTTGCTGATTTTACCTTCATCAGCTAAGCCATTCAGAGCAGCCACCGCTACGTGGTAACGGTTGATTTCAAAGAACTCACGCAAATTGTCACGAGAATCACTGCGGCCGAAGCCATCTGTACCCAACACAGTAAATACGTCTTGTGGGACGTAAGCGCGGATACGGTCGGCAAAGTGACGTACATAATCAGTAGAGGCCACCACCGGTCCTTCATGGCCAGACAGCAGTTGAGTAACGTAAGGTACTTTCTGTGTATCTGTTGGATGCAGACGGTTGTAACGTTCGATATTGATACCATCACGGTATAGTTCATTAAACGAAGTCACGCTCCAAACATTAGCTTCTACGTCAAAGTCCTGTTTCAGTAATTCTGCTGCAGCTATCACCTCTTGCAAAATTACGCCGGAACCCATCAGCTGCACTTTTAGTTTGCCGCCTTTAGCTTCCTGCAACAAATACATACCGTTCAGAATCTGCTGTTCTATACCTTCACGCTGTGGCATGGCCGGATGTTTGTAGTTCTGGTTCATCAGAGTGATGTAATAGAAAACATCTTCACGGTCTACATACATGCGCTGCATACCATGCTGAATAATTACAGCTACTTCATAAGAGAATGAAGGATCATATGAGATGCAGTTTGGTATCAGTTCTGCTTGAATATGACTGTGGCCATCCTGATGCTGCAAACCTTCACCGTTTAGAGTAGTACGGCCGGCGGTACCACCCAGCATAAAGCCACGGGCTCGTTGATCCCCAGCAGCCCACGCCAGATCACCAATTCGCTGAAAACCGAACATTGAGTAATAGATATAGAATGGAATCAGTGGATAATCGTTGTTTGAATAGCTAGTAGCAGCTGCTATCCATGAACTCATGGCGCCTGGTTCGTTAATACCTTCTTGAAAAATCTGACCGTTTTTAGATTCTTTATAGAACATGAGCTGGTCATGATCCTGCGGAGTATAAATCTGTCCTTTGGGATTCCAGATAGCATACTGACGGAACAAACCTTCCATACCAAAAGTACGGCTTTCATCCGGCACGATCGGCACTACGCGTTTACCAATGTTTTTGTCTTTCAACAATGTGCTCAAGATACGCACAAACGCCATAGTCGTAGAAAATTCTCGGTCGCCACTATCTTGTAGTTGTGCGGCAAATTCGCTCAGTGGCGGAATTGGCAGCTTTTCAGAATCGGGGTGACGATATGGTAAGAAGCCACCGAGCTGAGCACGGCGCTCTTTCATATATTGCATTTCTTCGCTGTCTTCCGGTAAGCGGAAGAATGGCAGAGTGTGTTCCATCTCTTCATCGGTAACCGGAATTTCGAATCGGTCACGGAACTGTTTCAGCGATTTCATGTCCATTTTCTTGGCCTGATGGGCTGTATTTTGCGCTTCGCCAGAAGCACCCATGCCATAGCCTTTAATGGTTTTAGCCAGAATCACGGTCGGACGTCCATCTGGATTGTTCACGGCTTCGTAGTAAGCTGCATAAACTTTATGCGGGTCATGGCCGCCACGATTCAGAGACCAAATTTCATCGTCTGACATGTTGGCCACCATGGCTTTCAGCTCAGGCGTATTGAAAAAATGCTCCCTTACATAGGCACCATTCTGAGATTTATACATCTGATAATCGCCGTCTACACATTCTTCCATGCGTTGTTTCAGCAGATTGTCTTTGTCCTGAGCCAGCAGTGCATCCCAGCGGCTGCCCCAGATTACTTTCAATACGTTCCAGCCAGCACCGCGGAAGTTGCCTTCCAATTCCTGAATAATTTTACCGTTACCACGTACCGGACCATCCAGACGCTGTAAATTACAATTCACTACGAAAATCAAATTATCCAGACCATCACGGGCTGCCAGTGCAATCGCACCCTGACTTTCAGGCTCATCCATTTCGCCGTCGCCACAGAATACCCACACTTTACGACCCTGTGTTTTGGCCAGACCACGGGATTCGAGATATTTCAGCAGGCGAGCTTGATAGATACCCTGTATTGGACCAAGTCCCATAGATACGGTTGGAAACTGCCAGAAATCAGGCATCAGCCAAGGATGTGGGTAAGAAGATAGGCCGTGGCCATGAACTTCCTGCCGGAAATTTTGCATCTGCTCTTCAGTTAACCGACCTTCTACAAAAGCTCTGGCGTAGAAACCGGGAGCACTGTGTCCCTGGAAAAATACAAGGTCGCCTTCTTGATTTTCTGTTTTACCATGCCAAAAATGATTAAAACCGACATCATACAAAGTAGCACAGGATTGGAAGCTGGCTATGTGGCCGCCCAATTCGAGATTTTTTTTGCTAGCGTTCAATACCAGTGCCGCTGCATTCCAGCGTACCAATGATCGAATACGATGTTCTAATTCATGATTACCCGGTGATTTTTTTTCTTTACCAACAGGAATAGTGTTGAGATAGGCGGTGGTGGCTGAAAATGGCATGTAGATGCCACGGCGGCGTATATAGCGCACTAAGCTTTCCATTAAATAATGTGCGCGCTCAGGCCCCTCTTCTTTTAATACTGAACTGAGCGAATCCAACCATTCCTGGGTTTCAATCGGATCGATATCTTGATCATGGAAGTCAGCAGACATAGCAATATCCTCTTTCATATGGGATTGAGTCATGAACAAAACACTTTATGTTGTTGCTATTTCATCTATTTATTTTCTTTTTATCATCAATTACTTTAATTGCTTTACCAAATTGATAAGAAAAAATACATATAAATTCAAACAACTTACAATAATTCAGCATAATCCAAACTGGATAAAAGCATACATTATTGTGATGCAACATACTGTATTTTCGCTTAAATCGTACCAGTGTAACAGGCAATCGGCAATGTCTTTTTACACCAATTTTCTGATTTAAAACAACCAAACATATGTTCACAAATTAGTATATATCAGCCTTTTAGTCTGTAGATTAAAGGACAAAAAAGGGTAATTCATTGGCGCATAAAGTAAATGAAAGAGGGATATAACCTTTAAAATGTTATGAGCATTAACATAAATCATTTATATTTGAATGATTTTAAAAACACAACGCTAAACAAAAAAAAATTATTCTATTAAGCTTAATTTTACACAGACCATTATGAATACAAATATTTTATATTCATTAATAACATATACATAATAAAACGTTTTTTAGATTACAGAATAAATCCTTCAGATCCACTGAAAAAATTTTCTGTATCTTTGTTTTTCTTATTTCTATTTAAATTTATTTTTATGTCGGCGCCTTATTCACATCGAGTTGTTAATTTGAAGATACGGGGCTGATTTTAGTCAGCATCGGTAAGCCCAATACTACATTGAGAAACTATAAAATACGGATTACATAAATCTGTAAGAAGGTATGCAGGTTTGATTTTGTTATCTGAAATTTCCTAAACCATGTTTATTCAGCTACTGCGAAAACCATGATAGTTAGGTACTTTAAACTTTAACCGTTTGTCCCCAAGTTTGGATACAATGCTAATTTGAAAATCTAAAAAAATCTGCACAAAGGACGGAACATGGCAGACCGCAATTATTATGAAATTCTGGGTGTAGACCGCAAAGCCAGCGACGATGATATTAAGAAAGCCTATCGTAAGCTGGTACGAAAATATCATCCGGATGTCAGTAAAGATCCAGATGCTGTAGCCAAAACCAGTGAAATTAATATTGCCTACGAAACTTTGCATGACAAGGAAAAACGAGCCGAATACGACGCTATGCTGGACAATCCGTTTGGCCATGGCGCCCAGCAACAGGCCGGTGGTCGTAGCGGATTTAATTATCAGCAATACGATTTTGACCCCAGCCATTTTGGTCAGAACGGTGCTTTCGGTAATGGTGATTTTCATTTCGACGATTTATTTTCAGCATTTGGCAGCCGTGGGGGACATGGTTTTCAGCAAAACCGTACTGGTCCGATCAAAGGGGAAGATCAGCATGCAGAGTTGGTAATTGACATCGACGAAGCCTACCACGGTGCTCAGCGCAGCATGTCACTGGAAATGCCTACGCTCAATGCTCAGGGTCAGATGAGCTACGAGCGTAAAACCCTGAATGTTAAAATTCCGGCTGGTATAACAGAAGGACAACAAATTCGTCTTAGCGGACAAGGCTTGCCGGGTTTTAATGGTGGAGCAGCTGGAGATTTATACTTAAAAATCAGTTTCCGCAATCAGGACAACCTGTATGTACAGAATCGAAAGGATGTATACCAGCGCATCAGTGTGGCACCATGGACAGCAGCATTGGGCGGTAAAATTGACGTCAGCACACCTGCTGGCAAGTTAAGTATGAATCTTCCGGCCAACAGTCACAATGGTCAGAAAATGCGCCTGAAAGGCAAAGGCATACCAGCCAAAGAGGCTGGCGATTTGTATCTGCTGATTAATATCGTTCTACCCAAGAGCGACACCGAAGCTGACCGCGCCGCGTGGCAGGCATTGGCTCAGCACTATGCAGGTTTTCAGCCTGAGAACCACGTTTGATAGCAGGAGCGTAACATGAATAATATTCAACAAGATATAGAGTTAAGCTTTGACGATTTGGTTCGCGCCTGCGACAATCAAAGCAGTTGGGTACTGAGTCTGATTGCTGAAAGTGTCATTCCTGCAACTCAGAAACCAGAACTAGCACGCTACACTGGCTATCACATGGCAATTGCACGGCGTGCATGGCGCATTCACCGTGATTTCGATGCCAGTGCCAGTGCCACCGCCCTGATCTTGCAATTATTAGATGAAGTGGAAGATTTGCGCCGTCGCGGTTAGTTCGGTATGGTTTTGATTCAGTGAAAGCAAGCTTACTGGTCGTTGTCTGGTAATTGTGCTGACCCCATCCGCCGTAAAATTACATTGGCTTTGCGGCGGATTTCCTTATCGTGCGGGTGGTCAGCGTAGTATAAAGGTCGAGGAACTCGAGCGGCCAGCTTGGCTGCCTGTTGTGCCGATAATTGCATAGCTGTACGTCCGTAAATTGTCTCACTTGCCGCTTCTGCACCATATACGCCATAGCCCCATTCAATAACATTCAAGTACAAAGCGAAAATCCTGTCTTTATTCGTTGTGGCTTCCAGTAAGGAAGTGATTACTGCCTCTTCTGCCTTGCGCCAGTAATGGCGGCTTTCAGATAAAAACAGATTTTTGGCCAATTGTTGGCTGATGGTAGAACCGCCTGCCCGAATCTTGCCCTGATGTTCATTTTTTTTAATTGCCGTACGAATGCCGTTCCAGTCGAAACCATCATGTTCGGCAAAGCGTGCATCCTCAGATGCAATTAGCGCTTTTTTCAGATTTGGCGAAATGCGGTTATATGCTACCCATTGGTAATTTAGTTCCGTATCAGGACGGGAAGCAGCTAGTTCATGCATACGCAGCAACATAAATACCGTACGGTGAGGTGCTACAGCACGGTAAGTTAAAAGGCTGCCATAAACGTATGCATTAAACAGCAAAAACAACGTCACCAGCATAATCAATAAACTGCGCACAATTTTCATCTTTTTTCCATTTCCGCGCGCATCTGCTCTGTTACCGGCCGGATATCCGGTCTAAATCCATGCCATAATTCGTAAGAAGCAGCTGCCTGTGCAACCAGCATTCCAAGACCATCTGCCAGCAGCGGACATCCTGCAGTCTTTGCCTGTAGTAGATACGGCGTTAGTTCCGCCGCATACATCATATCGTAGGCTAGTTTGGCCTTTGCCAGCACAGCAGATGGTATGGGCAAGGTCTGCCCGTATAAACTCCCAGAAGTTGCATTGATGACAATATCATATTTAGGTTGAATCTGATTATATTCACACCAACTTACTTCATGTTCCTGTGCCAACGACTGTACTTTGTGCACTGTACGGTTAGCAATGGTTAATGAAGCCGGATGTTGCTGCAAAAGTGGTTGAATCACTCCACGTGCCGCACCACCGGCACCCAATAGCAATATGTGCTGATTAAAGAGTGAAAACGACAACAACTCTTCAATCGCTCGCACTAGTCCAATACCATCTGTGTTGTCGCCAAGCAAACAATTATCATGCCAAAACAGTGTATTGACTGCTTTTGCTGCCTCCGCTCTGGAAGTTAGCTTATCGGCAAGCGTAAAAGCTTCATGCTTGAACGGCACCGTAACATTGGCACCAATGCCGCCTGCTGCAAAAAAAGCCTTTGCAGTAGCCGCAAATTCGTTCATGGGTGCCAAACGACGTTCATAGATTAATTCCCGCCCTTCCTGTGCAGCAAAAGCCTGATGAATCTGTGGCGAGCGACTATGCGCAATCGGATTTCCAAACACAGCAAACATAGTGTTCCGTTCCCCTCTGCAAAAAAAATTAGCTGTTGCTATTATCCAGCCTCTACCACTCTATGGCAAAAATGCATGAAAAAACGTGTGAGCACAATAAAAAATTAAATAATTAATGACGGTATAACTCTGATTCAGCCTCATTCGATTTAAAGCTGCCAACTTTTGCTTTTGGGCAAATAAGCTGATTTCCAACATACAATCAGACCTGTATTTAAGCAACATACGTAAAAATTTATTTTTAATTAACCTAAACTTACTATATTATCTACTTAAGACTTAATCGTTTTATATTCGTTTTATCTAACTATACTAAATATAGCCTGATTACATCCAGGTAAACACATAACTACTTATCAATGTTCTGAACCAGCATTCAGTTTGTCTAAAACTGATGAAACAGCCGGCATTCAGATTCCTTTTATATCTGCACCTAAACGTACAAAGCCATTGATACAGTAATTATCCGGGATGACTCATGCATAAACATCACACTTTCACACCCCACCTAACAAACAAACTGCCCCTTCACGTTAAGCTAGGCTATGCTATTGGACAAATGGCTGATTCAGTTGCCTACAATTTTTTTTATGTTTTTTATCTGTTTTTCCTTACCAACGTGGCTAACATCCCACCTGCGCAGGCTGGAACCATCGTACTAATCGCTGTTGTATGGGATGCAGTGGCAGATCCACTGGTCGGGCAATTTTCCGACAATATCAGCCTGCACTGGGGTAGAAGGCGGCCGCTAATGCTGGCGGCCATTCTTCCCTACAGCCTGCTACTGTTGCTGCTCTATACCGATATTCCAGCTCTTAGCATCAATCAGAAAACGATATATTTCACAATCATTGCCATTCTGTTCTGGTCTACCTACAAAATTTATGTAATTCCCTTTTATACACTTGGTGCAGAAATGACTAACGATTTTGATGAACGTACGTCGGTACGTGTCTGGGCAGGATATGCTCTGAATATAGCGGTGTTGATTTCTTCTTCAGCACCGCCCTTAATCGTTAAATGGATTGTTGATGCTGGCTACAGCGTAAGCAGTGGCTGGCATGGCGTCAGCTTGATATTTGCTGTTGTTACACTAGGAAGTGGCCTTACGTGCTGGTATCTTACCCGCGGTTACGAATTACCAGCCCAGAAAAAAACATCCTCAGCACTCAATCCAATTCATTTACTGGCTTTTTTCAAAGCAGTTATTTGCAACATGAAAGAAATAGGACGGCTGTCATCAAGTAAATTTCTTGGTGCTTCGGTGTTTTTCTGGTCGGCAGCCTATGCCCTCAGTACCGGCGCACTTTATTATCTGTTTCTAAATAATCTGGCGTACAGCGAAAAGGATGCTGCCATTGCTTTCCTAATATTCAGCCTGCTCGCTCTGGCATGGCTGCCGGTGGTGAATTACACCGCACAGAAATTTGACAAGAAAAATGTCTATTATCTATCCATGCTGATCAGTTCTATCGGTACTGGAATTTTTTTCTTTAGTGGTTTTCCCAGCCCTAGCATGCTACTGCTATATTTAATTCTGCTTCAGCTTGGAAACAGTTATTTTTGGACTATTTACTACGCCATGATGTACGACATCTGTGAGCTGGATGATTTTATCAACAGCAAACGACGGGAAGGCGCAATTACTTCCCTGATGTCATTTTTACAAAAATTTGGTAGTGCACTAGCCATCTGGTTTATCGGATTGTATCTTGCTCAGCACGGCTACATTTCGTCCAGCGGGCAACAACAAATTATTCAACCACCTCAAGCACAGTACGCAATTCTAGAACTAAACACATGGATTCATGCACTCGCCGGTATACTGGCTGCGTTTTTCGCCATAGGCTATCCTCTCACCCGCAGCCGCTATCAGGCATTACTCAGTGCACTAAATGCAAAAAAAGCGTGCAAGCCCCATAATTCCAGCGATTTCAAACAATTACTTTAAATTTTTTTTAAAAAAGTGTATCCTTTTCTTTCCTATAACAAAAAATGAAACTACAAGGAGATGAAATATGTCTAAAAAACGTGCCCGAGAATTAGGTATTCCATTAACAGGTATCACTGGTAAATACAATGCTATTACCGATGTTACAGGTGTAGAAGTCGGCTACAGTACCGTCGTATACGGTACACCAGATGATTACACCGGACCCGGTTCACCTTTTGCCCGGACCGGCGTTACCGCCATTTTGCCCAGAGGTCGCCAGCGAAGTGCCGTTTTTGCTGGTCGGCATGATTTAAATGGTAACGGAGAACTAACCGGTACACACTGGGTGGACGATTCCGGCCTGCTACACGGTCCGGTACTGATCACCAATACCAACAGCGTGGGTATTGTGCGCGACACCACCAGCAAATGGATGATTGACAACCATTTTTACTATCCCTATGTTAACAATGGACAGCCGGTAGACGGAGTTGGTTATTTTTATCCGGTAGTGGGAGAAACTTGGGATGGATTGCTCAACGATATCAACGGATTTCATATCAAACCGAAACACGCTTTAGAAGCCTTGCATAATGCCCATCCAGGGGCGATTGCCGAAGGTAATGTTGGCGGCGGAACTGGTATGATTTGTCATGATTTCAAAGGTGGCACCGGTACTGCATCACGACTGGTCAGCACTGAAGCAGGGAATTTCACGCTGGGGGTACTGGTACAGGCCAACCATGGCATGCGAGACACTTTTCAAATATGCGGAATTCCTCTCAAAGATGAATTCGGTCCGGAAACGATGCCGATTATCAATACCTTTGCCCCCAAACCGGGTACTGGTTCAATTATTGTTATTATCGCCACCGATGCACCCTTACTACCGTGGCAGTTAAGTAAACTGGCTAAGCGTGTACCAATTGGTATTGGCTTACTTGGCGCCTATGGCGATAATGGTTCTGGTGACATTTTTCTGGCGTTTTCTACAGCCAATGAAGATGCATATGGAATCGGGATTAGCAAAATTGATTTTCTGAGTGATGAAATCATCGATCCGTTGTATGTCGCTACCGTAGAAGCTGTACAAGAAGCGGTGCTGAATGCCTTGTGTGCAGCAGAAACTATGGAAGGGCGCGACCATAATCTGGTACAGGC
This sequence comes from Snodgrassella alvi, assembly GCF_040741455.2. Lineage (NCBI taxonomy): Bacteria > Pseudomonadati > Pseudomonadota > Betaproteobacteria > Neisseriales > Neisseriaceae > Snodgrassella > Snodgrassella alvi. The sequence goes on along the minus strand of NZ_CP160328.2, from coordinate 2,248,388 downwards.
TCTTCCGCAAAACCAACTTGTAGCCATATTAAAAAAATACGGTAAAATTAAATAATTACCTGCTAGTATTACACTACAGCCCGCTAGTAAAGTTAGCGGGCTATTTTGATTTAGCATTTTTTTCTCATCTATCTAAACTAGACTCTTAGAATTGGGTTTTGCCAACCATCTTCAAACTCAAAGTTGTTCTACTTAAGCAAGATTAGATATTAAATAAAGCAAAGCAATTTGCGACAATCACCCTACTTTCTAGACCACCTTAGACTAATAGTTCAGTATTTCAGATATAAAGAAGAATAAATATTTATAACAACATGTTTTTAAATAAATTAATTTAACAACCACAGTAAAGTCTTCTTTTTTTACATCAGTGCATTTTTTTTACAAAACAATTGTGGCAGAATCAAGATAACTTACAAGAGAGTGCACCACTCTCCATACCTTAATGGGAGTCCTAAAATGTCAATAAAAGAAGTAGTCAGCCTGATAGAAGCAAACGATGCTAAATTTATCGATTTGCGCTTTACCGATACCAAAGGCAAACAACAGCATGTATCTGTCCCTGCCCGAATTGTGCTGGAAGATCCAGAAGAATGGTTTGAAAACGGGCAGGCCTTTGATGGTTCATCCATAGCCGGTTGGAAAGGTATTCAAGCTTCTGACATGACCCTGAAACCGGATGCCTCCACTGCATTCATCGACCCTTTTTATGATGATACAACCGTAGTTTTAACCTGTGACGTTATCGACCCAGCAAATGGTCAGGGCTACGATCGCGACCCGCGTTCCATTGCCAAACGTGCCGAAGCTTATCTGAAATCAACAGGCATTGGTGATACCGCTTTCTTCGGACCAGAACCTGAATTTTTTGTATTTGACGGCGTAGAATGGCAAACCGACATGAGCGGCACCCGTTACAAAATTCATTCTGAAGAAGCTGCATGGTCCAGTGGCGAATCTTACGACGGACAAAATACCGGCCATCGTCCGGGTGTAAAAGGCGGCTATTTTCCAGTTGCACCTGTAGATTCAGGACAGGATCTGCGTTCAGCCTGCACCCAGACATTAGAAGCCATCGGTATTCCGGTTGAAGTTCATCATCACGAGGTGGCTACTGCTGGCCAGATGGAAATCGGTACTCGTTTCAACACACTGGTTCGTCGCGCAGACTGGACTCAGGACATGAAATACGTGATTCAGAACGTAGCCCATAATTTTGGCAAAACTGCCACCTTTATGCCAAAACCAATTCTGGGTGATAATGGTTCAGGTATGCACGTACATCAGTCCATTTGGAAAGACGGCCAGAATCTGTTCTCCGGAGACGGCTATGCCGGTCTGTCTGATCTGGCTCTGTATTACATCGGCGGCATCATCAAACATGCCAAAGCACTGAACGCACTTACCAATCCGTCCACCAACTCTTACAAACGGTTGGTTCCGCATTTCGAAGCACCTACCAAACTGGCTTACTCTGCCAAAAACCGCTCAGCTTCTATCCGCATCCCTTATGTAGCCAGTGCCAAAGCGCGCCGTATCGAAGCACGCTTTCCAGACCCTACCGCCAACCCGTATTTGGCGTTTACCGCCTTGCTGATGGCAGGTCTGGACGGTATTCAAAACAAAATTCATCCGGGCGATCCGTCTGATAAAAATCTGTACGACCTGCCGCCAGAAGAAGATGCATTGGTTCCAACCGTCTGCGCCTCTCTGGAGGAAGCATTGGAAGCATTAAAAGCAGACCACGAATTCCTCACTCGTGGTGGTGTATTCAGTCAGGACTGGATTGACAGCTACATCGATTTCAAGAGCGAAGATGTCAAACGTATCCGTATGGCTCCTCACCCACTTGAATTCGAACTGTATTACAGCCTATAAGAGCTCAGCTTTAAACTAATCACTCAGACCGTTCACACTCAGGATCATATTGCCCTCGGCACATTTATCCTGAATGTGTGGCGGTCTTATTTTCAATATAGCTGCATCTAGCATAAACAAAAGCAGCTTAAAGCCAGCCAACATATTCAGCTTAGAACCAAGCAAATTGTCTGCAGCCAATTTCGCAGCACTGGACTTTTTTCAAATATCCTCATTCATCACACATCTTCATAACAAAAAATCAGAAGTGTATCTTTTTTTGCGATAAGCATATCACCACACAGCCATTCATAGCAGTTATCACAACGATAAGGTAACATTACGTCTGTCTAAAGTTAAAACATCTTCATTATGACCGCGCAAGATATGCTCGCCACCGTAGACCTTGGTTCAAACAGCTTTCGTCTGCAAATTTGTCATAACCAGAATGGCCATTTACAGGTAGTCGATTCCATCAAGGAAATGGTGCGTCTAGCTGCAGGTCTTGATGAACAGAAAAATCTTGATCAGTCTTCGCAACAACGCGCCCTAGACTGTCTGGCCAGATTCGGTGAACGGCTGCGGGGTTTTAGTCCCGATCAGGTACGTGCTGTGGCCACCAATACTTTCCGAGTAGCCAAAAACATCAGCCAGTTTATGCCTCTTGCCGAAGCCAAACTGGGTTTTCCCATCGACATCATTGCCGGACGCGAGGAAGCACGCCTGATTTACACTGGTGTGGTTCACACCCTGCCACCTAAAGGCGAAAACATGCTGGTTATCGATATTGGTGGCGGTTCAACTGAATTTGTCATCGGGCATGAATTACAGCCTGCCATCACCGAAAGCCTTAGCCTCGGCTGTGTTTCCTACAGTATGCGCTTTTTTCCACGTGGCAAAATAAATAACAAAAATTTTCAGGCCGCCGTCAATAGCGCACGTGCCGAAATACAGCGCATCTCTGTAGCACTCAAAAATATTGGCTGGGGCTATGCTATTGGAACATCGGGTTCAGCCCGTTCCATCCGCGATGTTATCGCCGCTGGAGATGAATCTATTGATGCCATTACTGCAGCGCAGATGCAGAAAATTGCCAGCCGTATCATCGCAGCCGGCAGTACCAAAAAAGCCAGACTAGAAGGATTAAAACCTGATCGCCTGGAAGTTTTTGCCGGCGGGTTGGCCGTAATGACAGCAGCTTTTGCCGAGCTCAACATCCGCGAAATGACCATTACTGATGCAGCTCTACGCGATGGCGTATTCTACGACATGATTGGTCGCCAGCTGGGCGATGATATGCGCAACCAAACCATTGCTGACTTCCAGAAACGTTACCATGTAGATACTGTTCAGGCACAGAGAGTTGCCACTTTGGCGCAAATGATATTTAGCCACCTCACCGCCTCCATCAGCTCAGATCATCCAGAGCAATGGCAGCAGTACGTACGTTGGGCAGCATTACTTCATGAAATCGGACTGGATATTTCACACACAGGCTTTCATAAGCACGCTGCCTACATACTGGATCAGGCAGATATGCCCGGCTTTTCGCGCAAAGAACAACACATATTGGCCACGCTCGTATTAGGACAACGTGGCGATTTGCGTAAAATAGCCGAGTTTAGCCAGCAGGAAATGCTGTGGCTTGGTATCTTGTCACTGAGGCTAGCGGTACTATTTTGCCGTGCAAGACAGGATATACAGATACCTGTAAATCACTGTGACATCCACTATCACAAAAACAGCCATCAGCTACTCATCAGTCTTGACAAAGAATGGTTACAACATAATCCGCTGACCGCCAGTGCCTTATTGCAGGAATCTGTTCTATGGCAGAAAATAGGCCTGCAGCTTGAAATCAAGGCTATCTGAAACCTGTTCAGTGAGGTTGTCCCATGAGTACACCGCAACATGTTTCCAGTAATAAACTGGTTCAGACCCACAACCTACCCAGTCTGGTTCACCGTAGCAACGTGAGCAACATGCCGGCACAATCCATGACCATCATTCAGATTAATGCCAGCCAGTTTCTCAACCACACCTACACCGAAGCTGATATCCGCACAGAAAACATACCGACTCTCAGCAAAGACAGCCTGACCTGGATTCATCTTGTCGGTATAACAGATAACGACCAATTACATGAGTTATTACAGCCTTTCAACATCCACGAACTGGCGATGGAAGATATACTCAGCCGTAAACAACGCCCAAAAATTGAAGACTACGGTCACTATCTATTCGTTGCTGCACGTATTTTTGTCTATAAAAAGCAGAAACTTCAGTACAACCAAATTTATCTCATCATTGGCCAAAACTACATCATCACCTTTCAGTTCGAACCATTAGGGTTACTACACATCATTCGCAAGTACATCCAGCATAATTACAGTAGCATTTACAGCAAAGGCATTGATTTTCTGGCTTATTCATTACTGGACCGTATAGTAGACGATTATTTTGTAACTGTAGATGAATTTGATAACCGCGTAGAAGGACTAGACAAACGCCTATTTAGCAACAGCAACAAAAACCTATTAATGTCCATCCATCAGCTCAAACGCGATGCCATCAGCCTACGCCGTACCCTCTCACCCATACGCGATATCATCGGCCGCATTGTACATAATGAATTTTCTTTATTCAGCCAAGATATACACGTCTATTTACTTGACGTCTACGACCATACGCAGCAACTGATGGAAACACTCGACAGCGCACGCGACACTGTAACAGGCATGATGGATGTACACCTATCCTATCAGTCCAACCACCTCAACGAACAAATGCGCATGCTCACTGTAATCACCATCATTGTCATGCCTCTGAATGTCCTCACCGGCATATATGGGATGAATTTTGATAACATCCCCGAGCTGCACTGGCACTATGGGTACTATATCGTCCTTGGCCTGATGGCAACCATCATCGTTAGCCTGTTAATTTATTTTTACCGGCGCCACTGGTTATAACCTTTACCAGCTTTTATAATTACACACAGTCTTCAAAGAAAGACAATTATTCACATATAAACACACATATCAAAGGTAAAACCATGGTTCCTACACCCTTACCACCGCAAGGTGCACAGCATCAGCTATCTATGTCCGTACTTATGACACCAGCATTGGCAAATTTTCATGGTAACGTTCATGGCGGTGATTTACTCAAATTGCTAGATCAGGTAGCCTATGCCTGTGCCAGCCGCTATTCTGGCGAATACGTCGTGACCCTGTCCGTGGATCAGGTAATTTTTAAAGAGCCCATCCATGTAGGTGAGTTGGTGACCTTTTATGCTTCCGTCAATCATGTAGGCCGTACTTCGATGGAAGTAGGCATACGGGTAGAAGCACAGGATATCCAACACCGTAGTGCCCGCCATACTAATAGCTGTTATTTCAGCATGGTAGCCGTCGATAAAAACGGTAAACCTACTAAAGTACCACCATTATGTATCGGCACTGAAGAACAGGCGCGCCGTTTTCAGGAAGGTGCCATCCGTAAGGAAGCACGCTTAAAAGCAGCTAAAGCCAAACACAAACCAACCGTTTAAATATCTTAGAAAGTTAGCATCAATGTTTACAGGCATCGTACAAGGATTAGGTATCGTCACCGCCATCAGCGAAAAGCAGCAATTGCGCACTATACAAGTACGCCTGCCACAAGGCGCCAGCGACAGCCTCTCTATCGGTGCCTCCGTAGCCAACAATGGCTGCTGCCTCACCATCACGGCTATTAAAGGTGATGAAGTCTCTTTCGATATAATGGCAGAAAGCTTGGCCAGAACCAATCTCGGCCAACTAAATATCGGTGATGCCGTAAACATTGAACGCGCCGCCCGTTATGGTGATGAAATTGGTGGCCATATCATGAGCGGACATATTTTTACTACTACAAGCATAACCCGCATTGACGATACCCCGCCAAATCGGACTGTCTGGTTCAAACTACCAGCTAAGGCCGCTCCCTATATTCTCACCAAAGGCTTTATTGGTTTAAATGGATGCAGCCTCACAATCGGTGAGGTAACCACAGAAGAATTCAATGTCCACCTGATACCTGAAACCATGAACAGGACACTTTTTGGAAGATGTCAGGTAAACGATTGCATCAATCTAGAGATAGATGCTCAGACACAGGCAATTGTAGATACAGTGCAAAAATATATGCAATTGCATGCATAAACAAAAAATTCATTGCTACACCAAATTTTTAAACCCTGTTTTAAAGCATTCTTATCAGCCATTACTATTTAATAAAAAAGGCAGACGGAAAACCTGAACATTAGAAAAGAACAACAATCCAAACCGTTAAATGATAATATATGTAAATAATTACTATATATTATTAAGTATATTTAAAATAATAAAGCTATTGCAATTTTTAATTATTTTACACTAGGATACTTATTGTTATGGAATGGTTTATCAGCTGTATGACCACAAATTATTTTAATTTCCAAGGTCGAGCCCGTCGTAAAGAATACTGGTTTTTTACCTTAATAATATTCTTGATTGGCGTTTTAATAGGCATAATCGCATCTGTTCTCGGATTAGAAGAATCAACCATTAAAATGATTCAATTAATTTGGGGTTTAGCATTATTTATGCCAGCCTTAGGGGTACAAGTGCGTCGATTACACGATATCAGTCGTTCTGGCTGGTGGATTTTATTAAACTTAATTCCTATAATCGGCCCACTAGTAATATTTATCTTCAACCTATTGGACTCCACACCGGGTGATAATGAATACGGTCCAAATCCTAAATATTAATACACTCAACCACCTCAGCAATAATGTTCATGAGGTGGTTAAAAATACTTTATAAGAATTTTATTAATATCCAAGCTAATATATTTTATAACTATTCTAGTGAATTAAAATAAAGATAATCTTAACTTAGTTTTCAGTTTAATCGCTTTATCAGATATAGTTTTATGAGAGCGTAAGCATTCAGTGAAAAAAATATGCGCGAAGAATAGTTATAAATTTATGATGATTTATCATATCTTTCCTATTTGATACAGTGTATATATTAATGTTTTAAACAAATCAATGTTAGTTACACCAATGCATGATTAAAAACTTAATACAAGAAATTTCTAAAATCAAAATTTATTCTTAGTCAAAATATAATATCAATCAAATTTCAAATATATTTAATTTTTCTTTTTAAAAATTAAGCATTAGAGAAATAGATGAATTGTCTAACCAATCAAACCAAATTTAAGCTTGAATAACAAATCATATAAATTAATTTAAATTATATTTGTATGGCATTATTTAAATATAATAACACAGTACAAGATAAACTGCTTGCGAGAAAACTTCATTCAACATAATGCTTTATCGGAATTAAATTAAATGCTAAAAAGCGAGACAAAAATAACAATTGCATGATAATTGTTATATTGATGATAGAAATACTTACCATCCCCAAACCAAATTACATGAATAATATATCAGCATTATCAATTTTTGTGCCGTATCAATACTAATACACATAATAACCGTCTGGATTTTTGAAATAAAATCCAATAATCTCTATAAAGTAATAATTGTAATCGGTTGTATTTGCGGTATACCCAACATTCTATTATCTTTGAATATTATTTTATTGGTAGTGGTTTTCAAATTTTGCCCGCAGCTTGTTTGGCGGTCTATCTAACCTGATGGTATTTCAAAGGGGATACAGATCATCCAATAGACCAAACATCCCAAACATTCCTGAATAAAAACCTGAAGAACGACCTAACAATAAAATATTTATAAACACTGCGATAAAATATCGTAAACCAAAGAAGAAACAAAATTTTGTATTTTTTGTATTAACTGATATTTCAATAGTCTGCATATTCCAACAAACAACGAAGCGGCAAGAGCTTATTGCAACCTATCTATACAAGTCATCGCAAGTAGTGCAGATTAAAGCATCCGGTATCACTCAATCAGGAGTAAAATACTCATTATTTTGCCAAGGGAGCGTTGAAAACATCATGAGCATTGCCACCATTCCAGAAATTATTGCCGACATTAAAGCAGGCAAAATGGTTATTCTTACTGATGCAGAAGACCGTGAAAACGAAGGCGATTTAATTATGGCGGCACAATTTGTTACGCCGGAAGCCATCAATTTTATGATTAAGTACGCCCGCGGACTCGTATGCCTACCTTTAGAAGAAGAAATTGTAGACCGTCTACGCCTGCCCCTGATGACTCAGAACAATGGTGCCCAGTATGGCACCAATTTCACCGTTTCCATTGAAGCAGCTCATGGTATCACTACCGGTATTTCTGCCGCAGACCGGGCACATACTGTACAGGCAGCTGTTTCACCAGCCGCAAAGGCAGAAGATATTGTACAACCAGGCCATATTTTCCCACTGCGTGCACAAAAAGGTGGTGTGTTGGTACGTACCGGCCATACTGAAGCCAGCGTTGATCTAGCCAAACTGGCTGGTCTGATTCCAGCAGCCGTTATCTGTGAAATCATCAATGATGACGGCACCATGGCAAGAATGCCAGAACTAAAGATTTTTGCCGAAAAACACAACATTAAAATCGGGACGATCGCTGATCTGATAGAGTACCGCAGCCGCCATGAAAGTTTGATAGAAGAATTGGGTGTCAACACCATTCATACCACATGGGGTGATTTCACTCAGCATGTGTATGTAGATCAGCTATCAGGAGAAACTCATCTAGCATTAGTAAAAGGCAATCCAGAAACAGCAGATGAAGTATTGGTTCGGGTACACGAACCATTCAGCGCCATGGATTTTTTACAACCAAATCAGCTACACACATGGCCCCTACCGGAAGCCATGGCTCGCATTCAGCAAGCAGATGCCGGCGTAATTATTCTTATGCATCGAACCGAAACCGGTGCTACCCTGCTCGACCGTACTTTACCAAAAGGCACTCATCAGGCCAGACAATGGGACAGCAAAACTTATGGCATAGGCGCACAAATACTGGCCGGACTTAAAGTAAAACGTATGCGAGTAATGGGTAAGCCATCAGCCTTTACCGGTTTGAATGGTTTTGGTCTTGAAGTATCCGGATTCGAAGAACCAACTAAATAATATTTCTTTACGAAACAAGTATATATTTTAGTAGCCTATTTGAAATACAATACGCACCCTCAGGCTGTCCGAATTATCTGATGTCATCATCTGCTGCCATCAGATAATTCGGACAGCCTATTGTAATGTGGCTTTCAAGGATAGAATTTCATGCAACTCACCCCACAAAAATGGGCTGCTTCCGGTTTAACTGTTGGCTGCGTGGTTTTCGGGCTCGGCAGTCTGATTGTCAAATTTGTTTCAATTGGTTCCTATGCCGTAGCCCTGTGGCGCGTATTCATAGGTGGCATCGTTTTTTTGCTGCTCAGCCGACATTTTGGACAAAAATTACCAACCAGCGGTACGGCTAAACGGTTTTGTATTCTGTCCGGCGTATTTTTAGGTTTCGATCTGGCTTTCTGGCATGAAAGTATTCACGCTGTTGGGCCTGGGATTTCTACTTTGCTCAACAGCATGCAGATTTTTTTTCTAGCTGCCATCGCATGGTTTTTCTTCGGTGAACGACAGAGTAAACTACAATTATTCAGCATGCTGTTGTCTGTCATCGGCATTATACTCATTGCCCATCCTGAATTGCATCACAACAGCCATGGCGGATACGGCATATTTATCGGCCTGATTTCAGGAGGTGCCATGGCTGCCTCTATGGCCTGTATCCGGCAGGCACATCAGGCAGAACCAGTTTCATTATTTCCACTCATGCTGCTGGTAAGCGTAGGGGCAGTAGCTGCATTAATTGTACCCAGCATTCTGATAGACACTCATCGTTTTTGGCCATCAAGCATGAAAGATGTGCTGCTGATAATGATTTATGGCGTAGTCATGCAATGTTTTGCATGGGGATTGATTGCCTATGCCGTACCCCTCCTATCATTAACCTTAACCGGACTTTTATTACTGAGCGAACCAGTGGCTGCCATACTAATAGACTTTTTTATCCTGAATAAACCCATAAACGCACTCCAATGGACAGGAACAGCTTTAACTCTTCTAGCCATCTATCTGGGTTCACTCAAACCCAGACACAATCCGAAAAAAACCGCATAGGCATTCCACCCCATCAGCAAATTCGGTAAAATCAGTCCGATAAATACCAGCATTAGCGTTGTAAGAGCGTGAACATATTTGTCTGTTCTTACACTTTACGCTTCTGGCTAAACTGACAAAAGGAAATCAAATGAATATCATTACCCCAGAACATAATGGTACCGGTCTGCATATCGGCATTGTACAGGCACGTTTTACCAACCCGATTGGCGTAGAACTGGTTAAAGCCTGCACCGATCGTCTGGTTAAACTAGGGGTAAACGATAACGATATCACACTGGCCACAGTTCCCGGTGCATTGGAAGTACCTCTGGTATTACAAAGCATGGCTCGCAGCGGAAAATTTGACGCTTTAGTGGCTATTGGCGTAGTGATTCGTGGTGAAACCTACCATTTCGAACTGGTATCCAATGAAGCTGCCGCAGGCGTATCCCGAATCAGTCTAGAACACCAAATTCCGATTGCCAATGCCATTCTTACCACCGAAAATGATGCACAGGCACTGGCACGCATGTATAACAAAGGCAGTGAAGCTGCGGTGGTGGCCATTGAAATGGCCAATTTGCTTAAAACCAAATATTAATTATTTTCCGAACAAGGACACCTTATACATGTCAATGATCACTCCACGCCGGCGTGCCCGTCAGTTTGCAGTACAGGCTCTGTATCAAGCTCAGCTAAACAAAGAAGAATCTGCCGCCATTATTGCCCAGAATATTCGTGACAATGAGTATTTTGCCAAAGCCGACGGCGAATTATTTACACAGATTTTTTTCGGTGCCTATAACAATCAGCGCGATTATATGAAACGAATCCGTCCGCTACTGGACCGACATGAAGACGAGCTGAGTCCAGTGGAGCGTGCTGTATTGTTAATGGCTTGTCATGAACTTTCCGCTATGCCAGAAACACCCCATCCCGTCATTATTAATGAAGCTATAGAAATTACCAAAACCTTTGGCGGAACTGATGGCTACAAATTCATCAATGGGATTCTGGATAAACTTTCTGCCGAACTGAGAACTACATCTTAAAACAAGTTTTATTTTTGCAGAATGACAAGCAGACTGACAAACAGTCTGCTTTTTTTACAAAATAAGTACTGATCATAATTCATAATATTTAACATATATTGCTTAAAATTCATCCTATATTTACAATAGTGTATATAATTTCCATGATAATTTTATGCAAAATAAATCTAATATAAAAGTTTCAGTTTCAAATCTAGGCATACACCAGCAATCCTGTCCTGCTCTGCCAAAAGATGGACTGGAGCTGGCCTCCCCCGCCCATCGTATGAGTGCCGTAATGATCAATCAGGTATTAACTTCTTTGATTTTTATACCTTTATATATTCAAATGTGTTTATCGATCCCAGATAATGCCGATTACGATACAGATAATGCAACTGATCTACATCAGTATCAAAATCTAGATTTTGTAAGCTGGATAAGCCAGCCTGCCACAAAATTTATTATTGGTTTAACCTTTATTGTACTGATTGTTTATACTTTATGGCAGGTTTACTGGATGAGCAAATACGGACAATCTATAGGTAAACGCATACTTAAAATCTGGGTCATCCGAACAAATGGAGAAAATCCAGGCTTTGCCCGTAATGTAATTTTGCGTGAATTAATTTATCAAATTCTGGTAATTGTTTTTAGTTTAATCACACTCGGTATCGGATATTTTGTATTTATGTTAGTTCCTGCTATGGTATTTATTAAAAAATGGAACCGACGTACATTTCAGGATTTTATGGCTGGTACCATTGTTGTTTCTACTAAAAATACCGTTAAAGATGAAAGAATCAGAATTACACTCCCTAAATGAGCAACTGTATTTGTGATTGTATAATTAATGTCGATTAAGTAAAAATTACGCTACAACTATTTCTTATATTGACATACCACTTACATCTAAAAACTTAAGAAAAAATACATAGAAATTCAGCAACTATTTTGAATATTAATTTTCAAAACGTTGAAAAAACAAATAGCAATCTTTAGAATATTTGATTTTAAATGCTTAAATAATAGCATTGAATTATAAACTTAACCCATCCTTTACAATAACCGATAGACAATTATTATGCCTAATAACCTCGAAAATTTTTATTCTAATCTCGTGGATGCTCAGTCTGAAAAAGAAACAGAAGTTGAACTGGCTAGTCCGTGGAACAGAATTGCCGCCTACATCATCAATACTCTGTTGACATCGATAGTTGTAACACCAGGAATAATCATCCTTATCATAGAAATGATTCGATCAAAATCTATAGGTTATAATCTGATAGGTCCTGTATTATGGATAATGATACCGCTAACCATTTATGGAATCTGGCAAATTATATTAATGAGTAAAAAAGGTCAATCGTTAGGCAAGCGGATGATGAATATCAAAGTTATTGGCATGGATGGACGAAATCCTGGATTTATCGGTACAGTTTTACTCCGTGAAATGGTTTTTAATATGATTGCCACTATTGTTTCGTTAATATTAACGTTTGTTTTTGTGGGTCTCTTAAATTTTCCTGACACATTAACCAGTAATTTTTTTGAATATCTAATACCATTTATTCTGCTAGTAATGCTTTTTAGAAAAAAAACCCTCCATCGTACACTTCAGGATTATTTAGCCCGCACAATAGTAATCAAAGTTAATAACTAAACATAGTATGTGTTAATTAACTAAATATTTTTATGTATAAATTTATTTTTAAAACAACATAGACTGTTTTAAACTATGATGACAAGCATTAGTGAGTCAGTTAACCAAATCAGATAGAGCAGTGATATAAGCTGCTCTATCAACTCACAGATAATCAATATAGAAAACAACTTTATTCATATCATGCTTTGCTTTCACTCACCTTATTATATAAATTTAAATAATTAATCAAATTATGTTTTTAATACAAAAATTACCAAATACATTTATGCAAATCAAGAAAATTAGTTTAAAAAAAATTTTTCTAAATATTTTGCAATATGCGCTCATTAATATCAGTTAATAATATATTACCATAAAATAATAAGATACTAAGTTCAGCGTCATTTGGAACTATTTCTAAAATAATTGTTTATACTAGGTTTTAATGTATATCGAGTCGGCTAACCGTTTTATCATCTGTTGATTCTTATAAGTATTATCATATTACACATTGTCAGCTGTTATTGGTTCTGAATCTTATCAATATATATAACTGATAATTTCCAATTTTTAATCACAAAATATTTATATGAGCCGTTTTCATTCGATGAGTCTGAAATTAAAGTTGAACTAGCTTCACCTTAGAAACGTACCATAACGGTTATCGTTAACTGACTTATTTTATATCTGTGATTAATGCTAGGAACGATTTTATTTACCTTTTTGGTGTAATATTCCACAGCAAAATGGCTCAAAAATTCGATATCGTATTAGGTGTTTTTTTACCTTTATAATCTTTTTTTTTGGCCAGAGTATATTAATGAGTACCAAAAGGCAAAAATTTGGCAAAAACTAATAGTCATAATAGTGATCGTGATTAACAGAAACAATCCCAGGTTTATAGGGACAGTTTTAATGCGTTCTGTATTGTCTTTTTTGGGCTAATAGTCATTAATCTAACAATAAATTTGATTATCTATCCAGATATCATTCCTACATTGAATCAACCCAATCTGATTGCACTATTTTTATGTCATTTGTATGATAATGCGTTTCATACTGAGAATTTCCATCGTACGCTTGAAGACTATCTAGCCAAAACAATTGTAATCAGAGCATGCTTTGAGTTTACAAACATCAACTGCCTGCGTACCATAGCTGACAGTTGTTTTACATTTACACATAAAAAACAATACAAGGGAATGCATCATGCCACAATACCGTTCGCAGACATCCACAAACGGGCGAAATATGGCCGGTGCGCGTGCACTATGGCGCGCCACCGGTGTCGCCGATCAAGATTTTGGCAAACCAATTATCGCTATTGCCAACTCTTTTACTCAATTTGTACCAGGCCACGTACATCTACACAATATCGGTCAATTGGTTGCACGTGAAATTGAGCGTTCCGGCGGGATCGCTAAAGAATTTAATACTATTGCCGTAGATGATGGCATCGCCATGGGGCATGAAGGTATGCTTTACAGCCTACCCTCACGCGATTTGATTGCAGATAGCGTTGAATATATGGTTAATGCGCATTGCGCTGATGCCTTAGTGTGCATATCCAATTGTGACAAAATCACCCCGGGCATGCTAATGGCGTCAATGCGTCTCAATATTCCAACTATATTTGTTTCTGGTGGCCCTATGGAAGCCGGTAAAATCATCGCCACTACAGACGGCCAGCAGCACACACGCAAACTGGATCTGATTGATGCCATGATTGAGGCCGGTAACGATAAAATCAGCGATGAAACCGTTGCTAAAGTGGAGCGCAGTGCCTGCCCAACCTGTGGTTCATGTTCGGGTATGTTTACCGCTAATTCTATGAATTGCCTGACAGAGGCACTGGGCTTATCTTTACCCGGTAATGGCTCACTATTGGCCACTCATAGTCTACGCAAAGAACTGTTCCTTGAGGCCGGCCGACGAATTGTTGAGCTTACCAAACGCTATTATGAACAGGATGATAGCAGTGTGCTGCCACGAAGTATTGCAACAAAGGCTGCGTTCAATAATGCCATGAGTCTGGATATTGCCATGGGAGGTTCTACCAATACGGTATTACACCTACTTGCCGCTGCGACTGAAGCTGGTGTGAATTTTAAAATGGCAGATATTGATCAGTTGAGCCGGCATGTACCCTGTCTGTGCAAGGTGGCACCGGCCACACAAAAATATCATATGGAAGATGTTCATCGCGCCGGAGGCGTGATGGCTATACTGTCCCAGCTAAATCGTGCCGGCTTGCTGGATACCAGTGTACACACTGTACATATGCCTACATTGGCCGAAGCCATCTTACATTGGGACATCAGCGATCCAGCCAATACTGATGCCCGTCACCGTTATCAGGCGGCTCCGGGTGGTGTACGCTCTACTGAGGCTTTTTCACAAAGCTGCATCTGGCCTGAGCTTGATTTAGATCGCGAAAACGGTTGTATTCGTGATAAAGAGCATGCCTACTCACAGGATGGCGGTTTGGCAGTGTTGTTTGGTAATCTGGCTGAACGTGGCTGTGTGGTGAAAACCGCCGGTGTCGACGATAGTATTCTGAAATTCACTGGCCGTGCCCGTGTATTTGAAAGTCAGGATGAGGCTGTTGAAGCGATACTGGGTAATCAGGTTGTGGCTGGCGATGTTGTCGTTATTCGTTATGAAGGTCCCAAAGGGGGGCCCGGTATGCAGGAAATGCTCTACCCGACCAGTTACCTGAAATCCAAAGGTCTGGGCAAAGCCTGTGCTCTACTCACCGACGGCCGTTTTTCCGGTGGTACATCCGGTTTGTCTATCGGACATGCTTCTCCTGAAGCAGCCGAAGGTGGCAATATTGGGCTGGTGCATGAGGGCGATATCATTGAAATAGACATTCCGCAGCGACGCATACATTTGGCAGTCACCGATGCAGAATTAGCGCAGCGTCGAGCAGAAATGGAAAGCCGTGGTGCTCGTGCATGGAAACCGGTAAAACGTCAACGCCATGTTTCCGTTGCATTGCGCGCTTATGCCGCCATGACTACAAGTGCCGATACTGGTGCAGTTCGTGATGTATCTCAGGTAGAGAGGCAGGATTAATTAATCTAAACATTACCCGTTTTGCAGCGAAATTAAAACTCGATCTGTAAAACGGGTATTTTTTATACTTAATATAACTCTATTTCTGGTTTTGCTCATAAAAAACTATTTGGCAGCCAAAGTTTCTTAATTATTACATCTACATGGTATCAGCAGGAATAGCATGATGCGTGTAATCGTGTTATGTTAACTAGGATATTTCCTGTTTCTTAACTGTCTGACCATGTCTACAGCAGATTTTCCTTTCCCTGTCAGTACCGCCACGCAGGCTAAACTGGCCAAGCTCAATATCAATAATATCTGGGATCTGGCTCTGCATCTGCCTTTACGCTATGAGGATGAAACTCATATTACCCCAATTGCCGATGCTCGTGCCGGTATTCCCGTACAGATTGAAGCCACGGTCATTCATCAGCAAATCCAGTTTCGTCCCCGTAAGCAGTTAATCGTACAAGTACAAGATTTATCCGGACATGTTCTGTATCTGCGATTTATTCACTTTTACCCCAGTCAGCAAAAGCAACTAGCAGAAGGGAAAGTGATTCGGGCGTTGGGAGAAATCAGACACGGTTTTTTTGGTGATGAAATGGTGCATCCAAAAATCCGCACTGATATTGAGCAAGGACTATCAGAAAGTCTAACTCCTGTTTATCCCACGGTTAATGGCCTGAATCAACCTGCATTGCGGCGGCTGATTCAGGCCGCACTGAAACATCTGCCTGACGACGATACATTACCTGATGAGCTATTGCAGCAATTGCACTTACCACCATTATTACAAAGTCTGAAATTTCTGCATTCTCCTCCACCAGAATACTCAGTACAGGATTTACATCAAGGCACCTTACCTGCCTGGCAACGATTGAAATTTGATGAGTTACTGGCACAGCAACTATCGATGCGGCTGGCACGCCAGCAGCGATTAAAAGGACATGCTGCAGCTTTATCTGGTGATGGACACATCAGCAAGCTTCTACAGACAAATTTAGGTTTTGCTTTAACCAGTGCCCAGCAACGTGCTATTAATGAAATCAAAACCGATCTGGCACAAACACATCCAATGCATCGTCTATTACAGGGAGATGTAGGCAGTGGTAAAACCATTGTATGTGCACTGGCCGCCGCTATTGCGGTGGAAGCAGGTTTTCAGGTTGCAATAATGGCGCCCACAGAAATTCTGGCAGAACAACATTATCTGAAATTTCAACAATGGTTTGCCTCTCAAGGCATAACAGTTGGCTGGCTCTCGGGCAGTGTGCGCAAAAAAGCTAGAGAAAAAACCAAAACAGAGCTGGCAAATGGAACAATGCAACTTGCTGTAGGTACACATGCCCTGTTTCAGGAAGATATTTCGTTTCATAATTTGGGTTTAGTCATTGTTGATGAACAGCACCGCTTTGGCGTAGCTCAACGTTTAGCACTGAAAAATAAGGGCAGTGATGTACATCAGTTGATGATGTCTGCTACACCGATACCACGCACATTAGCCATGAGCTTCTTTGCTGATCTGGACGTCTCAGTTATTGATGAATTACCACCGGGACGCACCCCTATAGTGACCCGACTGGTCAACAGTACGCGTCGGCAGGAAGTTGAAAAACTGGTACAACATACCTGCATTCAGGGTCGGCAAGTGTACTGGGTGTGCCCGTTAATCGAAGAGTCGGAAACATTACAGTTACAGACGGCAGTTGATACCGTTGCCCAGTTACAAGCGGCATTACCCCAGCTAAACATTGGCCTGATATATGGGCGCATGAAATCGACGGAAAAAGCAGAAGTGATGGCCGCATTTGCGGCTGGCACGATACAGGTGCTGGTAGCCACAACGGTCATTGAAGTGGGTGTAGATGTCCCAAATGCCAGCTTGATGGTCATTGAACATGCAGAACGGATGGGGCTAGCGCAGCTGCATCAGCTACGTGGTCGTGTGGGTCGTGGTTCTGCGGCCAGTCGCTGTGTTTTATTGTTTAGTGAACCGTTGAGCGATTTGGCAAAAGCCCGTTTGAAAGTGATTTATGAAAATACCGATGGATTTGAGATTGCTCGGCAGGATTTGAATATCCGTGGACCGGGAGAGTTTCTTGGCGCGCGTCAAAGCGGTGTACCAATGCTGCGTTTTGCAAATTTGGAAGAGGACTTGCCCTTACTGGAAAAAGCCCGCAATCTGGCACCACTGCTGATTAATCAGCAACCACAAGTGGTCAGAAAGCATTTACAGCGCTGGCTGGCGCAACGAGCTGCTTATCTTGGTGTATAAAGGATGATGGTTACGGGATTTAAAATCCTACTAACACTTTACTTGCACACAATTTTTATAAAAATCAATCCCTTTTTAAGTTTTTCATCATTTATAAGTTCAAAATCCCGCTCAAGATTTATCTGTGCATTCTTTAGCTCGTTTTATCTATCGATGTCTGAATGAATTGTTTAGGATTATTGAATATAATTATAATGATTTCATTATTTATCAATATATTAATATCATTTGTATTTATATATTTTTTAAAATTATTTCTTATTTTTTTATGCCATCTTATACTTGAATGATATTTGGGAGAGCAAACCAGCAACTATCATCGGTTAAGACAAAATCCGAAATTGATTTCAAGTGGCCGTTATTCAACAGTAATAGCTTCAAGCATAACTGATAAACATACATTCTACGTTAGCAGATGTATATCTCATTTATAAAATGCAATTGTGATTTCAGCCTGATTCTATAATAATCATGAATTATTTAATATTTCAAATATTTATCTAAAACATATCACTGTATCTGTATTTTATCACCTACAAATAGTCAGATTATTCTTTTTTCTAAATAAGAAAATAAAAAAACCTGTTTGAACAATCAAACAGGTTTTTAGAATCTGGCACGCCCACGGGGAATCGAACCCCGGTTACCGCCGTGAAAGGGCGATGTCCTAACCGCTAGACGATGGGCGCGTTAGCTTGATGGTGCACCCGGAGCGATTCGAACGCCCGACCCTCTGGTTCGTAGCCAGATACTCTATCCAACTGAGCTACGGGTGCACTGCTTTCGAACTCGTTTAAGAGTCACCGAAAATCAAGAAGCGCGATAATACGCAATAATTTGCTTTTTGGCAAGAAAAAAAACCGCACAAAATTAAAAATAATATTTATACACATGATTTAAATAATTATTTATCCATTTAATCAGTGCTAATAATTACAACATGCCAATACCCGACACTTCGCGTGCCAGCTTCGCTGCTGTGTTATCCGTCATCCCGCCAACAAAATCCAGCACTTTCATATAAGCCTGATACAAATTATCGTCACGAGTTAGTTTCTGCTCTTTCAATAATGACAAAGCCAGCTCCTGCCGCTTGCTCATTTTGTCGGTTTTAATAAAGTCATGTACTGCTGGTACCAGCAGACCCAATATCGAACCAAGACAGGGGAAAGTAGCGATTTCGGTAATTAATTTGCTCTGATGACGAAATATGCGTTTACATGCCAAATCCTTAGCAGCATTAAGCGCATCACTAACATCAGGACTTGCCAGCTCAATAAGATCTTTACCGCAAAATTCGCCGTTTAATAAATCTCCATGATACTTGATAAAGGTATGCGCGATATCATCTACAGCACGGCCAATGGCGATACCGCGCAATCGTGCACAGTGCGCCTGACTAGTGTCTGAATGCAAGTTATATTCCTGATTGATCAGTCTAGATAAAATTTGCTCAACTTCTTTTACCTGCAATAGTTCCAGTTCGACTGCATCTTCTAGATCGAGTAATGCATAGCAAATATCATCAGCCGCTTCCATCAGATAGGATAAAGGATGCCGTACCCATTGATTCTCACCCGCAGTAAGCAAGCCTAGCTGTTGTGCTACGCAGCGAATAAAAGGCAGTTCAGTCTGATAAATATTGAATTTACTTCGCCCTTTTTGTGCTGAACTTGTCCAAGGATATTTCATTAAAGCGCCGATAACCGCCGCTGTGAGCCGCATTCCGCCATCATTCTGATACATTTCCAGACTAGCTACCAGACGCAGGCTATGAGCATTACCTTCGTAAGTTTCAATATCATTGCGTTCAACGGCACTGAGTTTATGTAAATAATGTGCATGTTGCGGATCACGGAACCATTCACGCAAAGCCTCTTCACCAGTATGTCCAAATGGCGGATTGCCAAAATCATGCGCTAAACAAGCCACCTGTACAATGGCTCCGATATCAGCTGGGTGACTGTCTGGTGGTAAAAAATCACCATTTGCAAGCATTACGCCGACTCGATTCCCCAGACTACGTCCCACACTAGCCACTTCTACACTGTGTGTCAGGCGATTGTGTGTGTGGTCATGTAAAGCAAATGGATGCACCTGTGTTTTACGTGCTAGCCGGCGAAAACCACTGGAAAACACCACACGGTCATAGTCTATATGAAAATCTGTACGTAAAGCTTCTGCACCTTCTTCACTGGACGCGGTTACGGTTGGGACGATACTGCCATTGTTCGGTTTAAAACGCTGGGTACTTAACAGTTGTTTCCAGGTCATCCTGTATCGAGATGTTGTATTCATATTTCGGCAGTTGACAAGCTGAATGCTCCCTGATTTTTTCAGTCCAATATCATCTTTATCAGGCATTCAACCTTGTTTCAACTCATTTATTCCTTCGTTATTATGCTGCCTTAATGATAACATGCTGCAATCGGCATCGGAATCAGAATTGATTTTTCCATTCGCGTAAGCAGGTAAAAACAGCCAGCGGCTGATTAGCATTTTGTCGCGGCAGACTATGTTGTATTGCAGCGGCGATTACCTGCGGCTGGCTGATACGTAAAAAAGGGTTGATAGTGCGTTCATGAACTAATGTAACCGGCAGAGTTGGCGGCGTTTCAGCTTGTCTTGAGGCTTTCTGGATTGCCTCATTATCCGGCTCAACTGCATGCGCAAATCTTAGATTGGCCGCAGTATATTCATGTGCCGGATAGAACAATGTATTAGGTGAAAGACTGTTTAGACGTTGCAAACTGGCAAACATTTTGGCCATGGCTCCGGGAAGCACCCGCCCGCAACCTGCACTGAAAAGTGTATCACCACAAAACACATGTTGCCGGCTCTCATCATCGGTGAGTATATAAGCCAGATGATCTTCTGTGTGCCCAGGTATGTGCCATACGGATACCTGTTGTCCGAAAGCTGCAAACCGACTCCCTTCTGTAACTGGCCAGTTTACCAGCCTCCATCTATCCGACCCAGTAATCACACACCGTGGAAACTGCTGTAACAAAGCAGAAACCCCGTCGATATGGTCATAATGTGTATGAGTCAGCCAGATGGCACTTAGAGTTATCTCATGCGCAATCAGATAATCAATGACACCTTGCGCTTCTCCGGGATCTACTACAACAGCCTGCTTTTCCTGATGTAACAGCCAGATATAATTATCAGTTAAGGCGGGTATCGGAAGAATCTGCATCACAGCCCACTCCAACTTTAGCAATACAATAACCAATATTGCAACGCAATCAATGTCTTACCATCATGAATCTGATTACTGGCCAACGCTTTACGCACCTCTTCCCTACTGAGCAAAACAGGCTCGATTATCTCATCTTCGTCTGCGCTCAGCTTACTATCAGCTTGCACATTTTCAGCAAGATAAAGATACATTTTTTCATCACCAAAGCCTGGAACGGTGTAAAAAGTGTAAATTAGTTTAACTTCTGTGGCTGTATAAGGGGTTTCTTCAGCCAATTCACGCACAGCAGCGTGAGCCGGATCTTCATTTTTTCCATCCAGCTTACCAGCGGGAATCTCAAGTAAGGCTTCCCCTACCGGATAACGCCATTGACGCACCAATACTACTTTTTGTTCTGATGTTACCGCCAACACTGCAGCTGCACCTGGATGCTGCACCACTATCCGTTGCGCCTGATTACCATTGGGCAGACAAACAGTATCTTCAAATACATTTATAAAGGTACCATGATAAACTTCTTCACTGCTGATTTTAGTTTCGGTTAGATTCATAAGAATAAATTTTTTAGTGTAGTTGAGAACCTTAGCGTAGCCATTTCAACTGTAGTTGACAATATTAGTGACGCTGCTTTAGCGTAAAATAAATGAATCTGTATCCTGTTTCGGTAGTTTGTTTATGTATCGGTCCATATTTGCGATTGCTGGTGGTGCGGCACTGGGTGCTGTTGTACGTTGGCTATTAAGTATCAGTCTAAACACCATTCATTCCACTCTACCCTATGGCACCTTAGCTGCAAACTGGATTGGCGCTTATTTGATCGGGTTGTCAAGTGGTCTGTTTCTACATTTCGTAAACATAGCCCCCGAATGGCGCTTGTTCGTTATTACAGGGTTTCTGGGCGGATTAACCACGTTTTCAACCTTTTCCATGGAATCAGTACAATTACTTCAGTCCCACCGCTATGTTCTTGCACTCACCCATATGCTTTTACATACAGGCGGTTCTCTGCTGCTCACCATATTCGGCTTGTTTTGCATACAGTGGTGGCTAAAATTCGTCTGAAAAATACTATAAAGAAGTCATATTGAAGTACTGCCAATAAAAAAACAGCATAGATATGCTGTCCATATTCTTCTTACTTCTTATCAACCGTCTATTGGTCTAAGAGGGGTATCCAAAGTCAGCTGATACAAAGCCGCATCCAGCCAGTGGCCAAATTTAAATCCTATCTGTGGTAGCGTGCCTACATGAGTGAAACCCAGCTGTTCATGCAGGGCGATGCTGCCACTATTAGCCGCATCAATCACCCCCATAAGAACATGCATATCAGCCTTGCGTGCACGTTCAATCAGTTCCTGCATCAGCATGCGCGCCAGACCCTGTCGACGGCAGTCATCACGCACATAAACACTGTGCTCTACAGTATATTTATTTGCTGGATAATCTCTGAATGCACCCCATGAGGCAAAAGCCAGCAGATCACCATGCTCATTTACTGCACCGATTACAGGACAGTTACGCGCACGTTTGGCGGCAAACCAGCCATGCATAAATGCCAGTGTACGCGGTTCATAATCATATAGAGCCGTAGAAGAAGCAATCGTATGATTAAAAAGTGCCAAAATGGCTTCTGCGTGTGCCTGCTCATTACAATCAACCAGTTTTACCGCAGAATTTTTGCTTGTACTCATCATTATCTCCCATATAAAAAAACTGCCTGTGTGAACAGGCAGTCAATATAAATCAAACCAGACCTTTCTTGGCCAGATAACCTTCATAATCACCCAGATAATATTCAAAGCCACCTTCACCATCTAGCTCAATAATCTGCGTTGCAAGACTGGACACAAACTGACGATCATGGGATACAAACACCAATGTACCTGGAAATTTTTCCAGTGCCATATTTAGCGCCTCGATGCTTTCCATATCCATATGGTTGGTCGGTTCATCCATAACCAGCACATTTGGTTCTTGTAAAATCAGCTTACCATACAGCATGCGGCCTTTTTCACCACCAGACAGCACCTGTACCTGTTTACCGACTTCATTGCTGCCAAACAACAGCCTCCCGAGTGTGCCACGGATAACCTGCTCATCATCACCTTCTTTACCCCATTGGCGCATCCACTCAGTTAACGTCATCGGTACGTCAAAATCATTTTCATGATCCTGTGGGTAATAGCCAACCTGTGCTTTTTCCGCCCATTTCACACTACCACTATCCGCTTTAATACCTTCGTTATAAGCTTCATCATAAGCTCCTGCCAAGAGTTTCAGCAAAGTGGATTTACCGGCACCATTTGGGCCGATAATTGCCAGCCGTTCCCCCGCATCCAGCATAAGACTCAGCTTTTTGAACAATTGGCGGTCAAATCGTTTAGATAAATCCTGCACTTCCAATGCCTGCCGGTGCAATTTTTTCTTATCATCAAAATTAAAACGAATAAACGGACTCTGACGGCTGGATGGCTTGACTTCCACCATATCGGCCTTGATTTTATCTGCCAGCTTGGCGCGGCTGGTAGCCTGCCGTGCTTTAGATTTATTAGCCGAAAAGCGAGCCACAAACTCCTGCAGCTCCTGCAATTTTTCCTTGGCTTTGGCATTGTCTTTCAGTGTACGTTCGCGAGCCTGCGTAGAAGCCAGCATATAATCATCATAATTACCTGGATACAGCGTAATGCCACCATAATCCACATCAGCCATGTACGTACACACTTCATTTAAAAAGTGGCGGTCGTGCGAAATGATAATCATGGTAGATTCATAACTATTCAATACACCTTCCAACCAGCGGATGGTGTTGATATCCAGATTATTGGTGGGCTCATCCAGCAGCAGCACATCCGGTTTGGAAAACAATGCCTGCGCTAACAACACGCGCAGCTTAAACCCCGGTGCCACTTCACTCATACTAGCATTATGCAAATGCTCATCTATACCCACACCGGCAAGCAATTCAGCAGCTCGGGCTTCCGCCGTATAACCGTCGTATTCTGCAAATTTGGCTTCCAAATCTGCCGCGCGCATATAATCATCTTCAGTTGCATCCGGATTGGCATAGATAGCATCACGCTCTGTCATCGCGGCCCACATTTCAGTGTGCCCCATTAAGACCACATCAAGCACACGCATATCTTCATAAGCAAACTGATCCTGCCGCAGTTTACCCAGACGGAGCCCCTGATCTATGGCTACTTCACCACTTGTAGGCTCCAGATCGCCACCCAGAATTTTCATAAAAGTTGATTTACCTGAGCCGTTGGCACCAATCAAACCATAGCGATGGCCGCCACCGAACTTCACCGATACATTCTCAAACAATGGCTTAGCGCCAAACTGCATCGTAATATTATTGGTACTAATCACAGGAATGCTTCCTTTAAAATCCTGACAAAATAGACTGATTTTAGCACAGGCTTAGGCCGAAATTCCGCAAACCGTATTCCGACATTTACAATAAAGGCATTAAAGTGTAAAAACCACTTTTATTTACCACTGATGCATACTGTCATGACCCGATTAAGCCCCAGAATGATTGCTTTATTATTGCTCTGCGGAGCCATTGCTGGTGTGGCAGGTATGTCCTTAATCGGACTGCTGCATATGATTCAGCAGCTTGTCTATGGCATCAGGCGTATTGACGGCATCACTTTTCGAGACATGGTAGAACAAACCAGTGCTATGCATCGTCTGCTGGCTGTGTCTGGCTGCGGCATAGTGGGTGGCATTGGCTGGTTTCTGCTGCACCGTTTTGGTGCCAAACTAGTAGATATCAAACAGGCCATCAGTACCAGCACCACCCCCATACCGCTAGGTACGACTGTGATTCATGCGTTGCTACAGATTTTAACAGTGGGTATGGGCTCACCCCTCGGGCGGGAAACCGCTCCACGTGAAATTAGTTCTGCTCTGGCGGATTGCATCAGCCGTCGATTGCAAATCAGCGCCGAGGAACGGAAAATTCTCTTAGCCTGTAGTGCGGCAGCAGGTCTGGCAGCGGTGTTTGATGTACCACTAGCCGGTGCCCTGTTTGCTCTAGAAACGCTACTTTTCAGCTTTCAACGCCAATGCGTGATTGCTGCCTTAATTTGCTGCACAACTGCGACATGGGTAGCACGGTTGGGTTTAGGCAGTTCAACTTCCTATCAGCTACCGACACTTACTCTTAATAGTACATTATTAGTTTGGGCGTTATTACTCGGCCCTATTATCACCGCCGGTTCTTGGCTGTTACAACAGCAATTAGCTTACTGTAAACCCGCAAACCGCAGCACACCGCGCCTAATTTTTATCAGTGTTGCCGCTTTCGTACTAATAGGTGTACTGGCAATGTGGCTGCCGGAAATACTGGGCAACGGAAAAGCAGGTAATGAATTATTATTTAATGACAGCATTAGTTGGCAATATGCAGCAGCTCTGCTTATTGGCAAGTGGCTTGCCTTGTTACTGGCTACACGAGCCGGTGCTTATGGCGGTTTTATTACACCCTCAATGATGATTGG
The DNA here is from genome assembly GCF_040741455.2 of Snodgrassella alvi. Taxonomy (NCBI): domain Bacteria; kingdom Pseudomonadati; phylum Pseudomonadota; class Betaproteobacteria; order Neisseriales; family Neisseriaceae; genus Snodgrassella; species Snodgrassella alvi. The sequence continues at coordinate 2,222,692 of NZ_CP160328.2, read as the reverse complement.
TGGCCTTGTTGCCTTACTTGCGGCTACCGCATGGAATAGTATATTGCCTCCTGTGCCCTTGATAGCAGCCGTAGTAGTTGGAGCAACAGTTTTTCTGGCGGTACAGCAAAAAATGCCTCTGACCGCAATATTATTTGTAATAGAAATAACCAATATCACACCTGATATTATTATGCCAGTCAGCTTGTGTCTGCTGACTGCTCTTCCAGTACAGCAGGCACTAAACAAATAGAAAATCTGCGCCGAATTCCTCACTTATACTGAGCAAGTTTCACCCTCTGCCAGCCAGTCGTGTATCTGTAAATACTTGGCTAGCTGAGCTTCAGCAGAACCCGTTTCAGGCTCATACTGATATTCGAAACGGGCAGCAGGCGGCATAGACATCAGGATAGATTCCGTACGTCCGCCAGCATTTAAACCAAACTGTGTGCCTCGGTCACAGAGTAGATTAAATTCTATATAACGTCCGCGCCGGTAGAGTTGAAATTGTCGTTCACGCTCGCCATATGATATATTCTTGCGCCGCGCCACAATTGGCAAATATGCTTGTGTATAGGCTGAGCTCACCGCCTTTATAAAAGCAAAACATTGAGCAAAATCCCAGCGGTTTAAGTCATCAAAAAACAAACCGCCCACCCCCCGCTGCTCTCGCCGGTGTGGCAAATAAAAATAGCGGTCACACCACTGTTTGAATTCCGGATACACTGCTTCTCCAAATGGCAGACAAGCTGCCTGAGCTACCCGATGCCAGTGTAAAACATCTTCTTCAAACGGATAAAACGGTGTTAAATCAAAGCCTCCACCAAACCACCATACAGGACTGGCGTGCTCAGGATAGGCCACAAACAGACGCACATTGGCATGGCTAGTAGGCACATAGGGATTACGCGGATGGACTACCAGTGATACCCCCATAGCTTCATAAGGTGCTCCAGCCAGATGCTGACGTTGCCGAGTAGCAGAAACCGGCATTGCTTTACCCTTTACATGGGAAAAATTTACTCCTGCCTGTTCAAATACCGCCCCGTCTTTTAAAACCCTCGTACAACCAGAACCTAAAGCACCAGACCAATTATCTATTACAAAACTGCCCGTTCCATCAGCTCCTGCCAAAGTATCAGCTAAATCGATCTGTAAATTTTTAAAAAAATCTAAAACTTGATTAAATACATCACCACTCATGAAAAAACCACAAACTTTGATTAATTAATATATGTATAATGTTAATTAATTTACAGCACAAAACAGCCACAGCAACAGAATTTTTAAATCTGTGGATTATTGTGTAAGAAAAAGTATTTTACTGCACATTTATCAACTGCAATACACCAGTAAAAATATCAATAAACCGATAAATGTCAGAATTGTGTCTTCGGCACTAAATTTATTACGCACACTATTAAAATAAGGAAATTTCAATGCAACTTTATCTTTACGACCATTGCCCTTTTTGCGTCCGTGCGCGGATGATATTTGGAAAAAAAATAGTACCAGTTGAAAATATTTTTCTGCTAAATGATGATGAAAACACACCCATAAAACTCATTGGCAAAAAAATGGTACCCATACTAGTCAAAGATGATGGCAGCGCCATGGGTGAAAGTCTGGATATTGTGCAATACATCGACAAACTTTCAGACAGTACACATTTAAGCCCTACTGTCCGACCAGAAATTCAGGGCTGGATCAAAATCGTTGATACTTACCGAAACTTCCTCACCGCACCACGTTGTACACAGATTAATCTGCCTGAATTTGCTACCCAAAGCGCCATTGATTATTTCGTCAACAAAAAAACTGCCATCTACGGCGATTTTCAACAGCATCTACTAAACAGCCAAACCTACATCGAACGTCTGAACGCCGACTTAATTGCCTTATCACCACTCATTCACAGCGACCGCGGTGCGAATGGAACTTTTGGCATGGAAGACATCCTGTTGTTCCCGATTCTGCGCAATCTCACTATGGTTAAAGGTATTGAATGGACTGCGCCTGTATTAGACTACATGCACAGCATGAGCCGCATTACACGCATACCACTATATGACGACCGTTCAATCTGAAACAGCCTTTTTATATTGGGCAGCCGCTATAAGATGCGGCTGCTTTTTTATTTAAATAATATTTGAAATTATCAACTTATAATGAATTTTATTAACATTATTGTATTGTGGATTTCACAATACTACAATAGATTAAATATTGATAAAGAATTAACATACCTTTAATTTCAATATTTTGAATAACAATTATAGCCATAATATTCAGAGGAATATCCAGCATAGTATATATTTATTCAAAAGCATTAATAAGTGATCAATTTTAGAGGAAATACATCATGTCTAAAACCAAAACCGTTTCAGAAATACTGGTTGATGTACTCACTGCAGCAGGAGTAAGCAACTGTTATGGCATCATCGGGGATACTTTGAATTTTGTCGGCAAAGCCATCCAAAAAAGCAGTATAAACTGGGTACACACCCGTCACGAAGAAGCTGCCGCATTTGCCGCCGGTGCGGAAGCCATGATTACCAACAAGCTTACAGCTTGTGCCGGTTCCTGTGGACCAGGCAGCCTGCATTTGATTAATGGCCTATATGAATCAAATCGAAACAATGCACCTGTGATTGTCATTGCTAGCCAATTAGCCGCTACTTCAATGGGAACCGGCTTTCCACAAGAAGTTGATTTTCTCAAAGTCTATCAGGATACCAGCGTATTTTGTCAGATGGTAAATCAGCCACAGGAAGCACAACGCATATTTACGCAAGCTGCTCAGGCTGCCATCAATAAACGTGGTGTAGCCGTTGTCATCCTGCCTAGTGACATCAGCAAGATGGAAATAGCCGAACAACCCATACAGATTTGGCAGCCACAGCCGGTAACCAGACCAAATGATCAAGAAATCGAAAAACTAGCCGAAGCCATTAATCAGGGTAAAAAAATCACCATCTACGCCGGCTATGGTAGTAAAGATGCTCATGACGAAGTAATTGCTCTGGCAGAAAAACTAAAAGCGCCGGTGGTACACACTTCACGAGCTAAAGACAGCATTGCCTGGGATAACCCTTATCAAGTAGGCATGACGGGTATGTTCGGCACCAAAGCCGGCTATGAAGCAATCAAGGAATGCGATACGCTTTTATTATTAGGCTGTGGCTTTGCATGGTCTGAATATTATCCTGACCACACCAGCATCATTCAAATTGACCATGATGCGACTCAGCTGGGGTTACGTCATCCAATCAATCTAGGACTAGTTGGAGATGTAAAAACCACTTTGCAAAATGTGCTCCCTAAAATCCAAGCTAGAAGCGACAGCAGCTTTCTGGATCACTACACTGCACTATTTGCCAAAATCATGGAGAAATTTCAATCATTTGCCACCCCGGATGATAAACACCCAATACATCCGCAGCAATTAGTTGAATTAATTGATAAATATGCAGATGATGATGCTCTGATTACGGCAGATGTCGGTACACCGATGCTCTGGGGTGCCCGCTATCTAAACATGAACGGTAAACGGCGCTTTCTCACCAGCCTGAAACACGGCACTATGGCTAACAGCATGCCTCAGGCTTATGGCTTTCAAAAAGCATTTCCAGGCCGGCAGGTAATTTCTTTATCAGGTGATGGCGGACTAGCCATGCTGATGGGTGACTTACTTACTGCCAAACAAGAAAATCTGCCCATTAAAATTGTCGTTTTTAACAACAGCTCCCTTAACTTTGTTGAGCAGGAACAAAAAGGTGAAGGACTGGTCGAAGTGTATGTAGACCTGAAAAACGGCGATTTCAAGACTATAGCCGAAGGTTGTGGCTTTAGCGCGCAAAGTGTAAGCAAATCTTCCGAACTGGAAACAGCCGTTCAAAGTTTTCTGGCACACAAAGGACCGGCTTTGCTGGACGTGGTTATCAGCGACAAAGAACTGATTATGCCTCCTTCAATCAGCTATGAGAATGTTAAAAACATGGTTTGGTATGGTTCTAAAGCCATTCTTGAAGGCAAAGGTAAAGATGTTATCGACATGATAAAAAATAATATTTAAACCAAAACGAACAAACTTACTGCTCAGCATCCGGTTGGGCAGTAAGTTTTATTATATCGGTCAGATTTTGGTAAACCATTTAAAATATCTATTTTAACGAAATTGCCCCTAAATCAGCCTAAGTTTAGAGTTTGGAATTTTCCAAAATATCACATTTACTAAATACAAAATATTCAGAAAAAAATAATAACCAGCTAATATCCCAAAAAATATCACTAAATAAACTTAAAATAGCGCAAGGTATCTGACACACCTTGGCTCAGAATCATCAGATACCATATAGCCTAGACTCATTCTCAATCGAGCTTTGCCCTAAATTGGTTTTGAGAATTCTGTTTTGAAAATCATTGCAGTTTACAGAATTCACACAGTCTAACAACACTTTATAATTAAAACGTTAACTTATTATGTTCAATAATAGCTGCTTTTTAACAATCCCTTTCAAACATCAAATAATCAATCATCAGTGAATTAACTACGCAAAAAAAAAGGATATTTCGTTTTTAACAACACTTTATTAAAAATTTATAATTATTAAAATCAAATAGTTAAATATTAACAATAATTAATTCTTTTCAATCAAAATGATTTAACGTATTGTTATTTCATAGCTTTTAATCAAATTGATTAAAAGCTATCTGTCTGCGGGAATTTTGTACGGACTGTTTCACAGACCACACAGAAAAACTTCAGGCTAGAAATTAATATGATCATTCACAGCTGTAATAAGCTACCCAGCGATTGAGTTAAACTCAATAGTTGGGTAGTTTTCGTTTAAAAATCGATTTTAATCCGCATCAACGGAGATATATAAACGGATATACCCGTTTATTCCTGTTTATTTAGCTGGCGGACAGCTTTTTTCATCTTACGATACCAAATACGCTGTTGTCGCTTGTCTGGCAATCCACCTGCACCATATTGCCAATCAATATATTGCATCAGCAAAGCTGCCAAATCTGCATTAAGGAGATTATGTTCGGCCAGAAGAGCTTGCAGCTCCAGCGGTCCCATTGCCGCTAATTCATCTTCTTCACCTTCTATTACGGATTGCTTCAGCAAATTAATGCCGTCAGTAAGCGGCTGTGACTGCACATCTCCCTGCCGCCGCAACCAAAAAACTAACGGCAATGCCATAATGATGATGACAACAACAACCATCACAACCAGTACAGAGACAGGTAAATTTTTCAAATTTAGCCACGTTAGAATTGATTTCTGGCTTCCTGTATCATAGTTGACAACCCATTGCTGCCAGTAAAACTGGCCATTATCCAAATATTTCTGTAATAAAGGATAAGAAGATGTCAAACTGGCACGTTGACCTGCGGGGAGAGCATCTTCAATCCCTTTTTCTATCCGTGAAGCAGCGGCTGCAGTAGTCGGATCCACACGCTGCCATCTGCCTTTTTCTGCAATCCAGATTTCAACCCATGCATGTGCATCCTTGCTTCGAATCTGCCAAAATTTCCCTTCAGGATGATATTCACCACCCTGATAGCCAACTACCACTCGTGCAGGCACACCTACCGCTCTTGCCAGCCACACAGTGGCATCTGCATAATGCTCACAAAACCCTTCTCTACTTTGAAATAAGAAAAAATCCGTACGATTTACAGGTTCATCACTGGTTTGAGGAGTGAGTGTGTATTGAAAGTGATTATTACGAAAATAATCCATTATATGACGGATGAATTCTTCACTACTACCAGATTGTCTGGCCATCTGCTGTGCCAATTGACGAGTTTGAGGATTTAATCCATCCGGCAGCTGAGTGTAATAACTCAGTAAAGCCTCATCCATCTGCTGATATAAATATGGCGTCAACTGAGAATACAAATGAATACGACGTAAACCTTCTCTGCTACGATTTACCCGCACCACATTGCCAACGCGTCGGTTTAAATCTGGCTGACCGTCAGCCAAGGGTTGATCTAACGCTGGAATACGGCCATGGTCATCCTGAATAATCAGCTGGTAACCCAAAAGCCGATTATTGCTTTGCTGAGCCAAATTATCCTTAGACGGCAATTGCAATGAGTCTTCATCTGTGTATTGTTCTTTTACTGCCCGCCATTCACCATCATAATTTCTACCCATTACCAATACACGCCAGTAAAGATCGGCTTGTCTGGGTTTAATATCATTATCAAAGGTAGCATTGAAAATCAACGCATTGTCTAGGACTAAATTACTGACACTACCCGCAACCAGCGTATCCGATATACCTGTTGTAGCAGCTGATTGCTGCGGCTGGGGTATTCCCCATAAGGGCTTATCCTTACGTGGGACAACTAGAAACAGAATCACCGCCAATGGAAAAGACAGTAACAGAATCAATGCACCCTGACGAATAGCGGCTGATGGCTGAGTAGCGGCGAGTAAACCTAAAGCCGAAATAAGGCAGAATAAAGCCACAATCAGCCAGGGCGCCATCAGTATGCTCTGATTAAACAGTAGGCCGCCACCCATTAAAATCAACTGAGCCAGAAGCAGAATTTGCCAGTCACGCAAGGTTTCTCCCTCGAAGGCTTTCAGCATAATCATCAGCATCAGCAAGGAAACACTAGCATCACGTCCAATGATGGTACCCAGTCGAAAATATATCCATACCGTCGAACCCAGCAATAATATTACCAATGCCCATAATGGCAGCTTTTTGATTTTAGTAAAAAGTAAACCCACTCGTATCAGCCAGAGCAAGGCAAATGCTGCACCAACACTCATAGGTAAATCAAACAGCAATGGTAAAGCTATCCAAGCCAGCATCAGCAACAGAATTAACTGCGTACGCTTAGGGGGAGATTTACGCAAAAATACCGGATCAGCTAGCCACATTACCATCTACCCAGAGCATTCAGACATTGTGTTCGTTGTGCAGTCGCTGCTTCATAGCGCTGACGCGGTAATTCGAGAATATACTTTTCACCACGGGCATCTGCGGCCAATACTCTGAAGCACATTTTACTGGCCATCTGTTCTACACTGGTGCCCTGCGGATAATCGCGATAGGAAATCAGCAATGGATCTGCCAGCGGAGCACCTTGGTCAAAATACTTATCCAGTAAATCACCACTTTTAGCATAATGCTTCCATGCAATCTGCCGTGCTGAAATAGCATTTTGGTGTGGAAGTAGATAAGCCGGATCTTGTCCACTCTGGCTGATTTGGCTGTTTTGCTCACCACTAATGCTTTTTACTGACGAAATAGTATGTTCGATCGGTTGTGGAAAAATAACAATTTCATCTGTAAATTCCCACTGTGTTTTAATCATTACCAGACCAAACGGAGCCATACTGGCACCTGCTAACATTAGTGTTGGCAAAATGCCGCGCCGTTGTGGTGGTAAAGTCCAGACAAAATCAGTATTCTCAGGTGTAATTTTCCACAGCTGCCAGTCCTCTGGAGTACCGCTAATTTCCTGTGCCGTCTGTAACCATAACCAACGTGTTCGTTTACTATTGTCACAGGCACGTAAAGTCAGTACACAATCTTTACCGGCAAAATATTCTGATTGCGGCACAACAGCCAAAATCAGACCACTTAGCTGCCGGAAACTGGCCAGCGCCCCAAACACCAATATACCAAGTAGCCAAAATACCAGCGCATAAGCTACATTGATCTGATAATTCACCGCCATAATCCACAGCAGAATACAGGCAATAGCCAATCCCCATCCCATGCGTGTCAGATTAAAACGTATATTTCGAGCACGCAAAGCCGTATGCCCGTCTATCAACGTGGGTACGGACACCTCAGACCACGGCAACATTATCCAGCATCCCATTAAGCAGCGTACTGCTTCTGGATTGACTCTGCACTGGTTGCAGGCGATGTGCTCCCACGGATACCCAAACCGCTTTTACATCTTCCGGTACCACATGCGCTCGCCCATGTATCCAAGCATAGGCTTTGGCTGCCTGAACCACTGCCAAGCCAGCACGAGGACTCAGACCAACAGCAAACATACCCGGAGTCCGCGTAGCCGCCACCAGTCGGTACACATAATCAGCAGCGGCAACAGATAAATTAACTTTAGCTACTTCTGCCTGCCACTGCTGCAGTGTTTCCCCATTACAAACGGCTTTTAGGCGTGGTACAAATTGGCGGCGTCCGCCAGAAACATAAAGCAGCTTCTCTTCTTTTTCAGCAGGATAGCCGATACTCAGACACATCATAAAACGATCAAGCTGCGATTCAGGCAAAGGATAGGTACCGAGCTGTTCGGTCGGATTCTGTGTAGCCACTACCAGAAAGGGCTTAGGCAGTGTATAAGTTTTCCCATCTACAGAAGCCTGCCCTTCTTCCATCGCCTCTAATAAAGCCGATTGCAGCTTGGGTGAAGCACGGTTGATTTCATCGGCCAGTAAAAAGGAATTGAAAACCGGTCCCGGATGAAACACAAATTCGCCACTTTTAGGCTGGAATATACTCACACCAAGCAAATCAGCCGGCAGCATATCGTTGGTGAACTGAACACGCTGGTATTTCAATCCCAGTACTGCAGCCAGTGCATGAGCGAGCGTGGTTTTGCCGACTCCTGGGACATCTTCCAGCAGAATATGTCCGCGAGCCAAAACACAGGTCACAATCTGAATCAGTAATTGTTGTTTACCCAGAATCAGGGCATTAAGCTGTTTGAAAATTGGTTCTAGTTTTGGATTCATGTATTAAAATAGTAGATAAAGGGTCTTTAGCAGCAATACTGATAATAGTTACAATGCATTTCTCAAAGATAATAAACACAACAAAAGTTGTTTATTATGTTTTCATGCAAAAAGCATTGATAAAAGTACAGACTGAAAACACAAACTGTATGATTAATAACTAAGTTTAACATTATGTATGCTAAATAGTAAATTAATCAATGCGAATATATTCCACAGCCAGTATCTCAATATTTTCCACCCCATCCGGACCATGCAGGCGTACTTCATCACCTTCATGTGCTTTAAGCAATGTACGTGCCAGCGGCGATACCCATGAAATCTTATTACGACTAGTATCAATCTCGTCGGTACCTACGATGCGTACCGTTTGTTCTATTCCATTGCCGCGTAGAATGGTTACCGTTGCACTGAAAAATACCTGATCACTTGCCTCACGTGTTTCTGGGTCAATCACCTGAGCAGCCTCAAGCCGTTTAGTCAAAAACCGAATACGCCGGTCAATTTCTCGCAACCGGCGTTTACCATACAGATAATCACCATTTTCACTGCGGTCTCCATTACCGGCTGCCCAGTTAACCACGTTCACGATTTCCGGCCGTTCCTTGTGTACCAGTTGATAAAGTTCGTCCTGTAAAGCCTGATGACCGGCTGGTGTAATGTAATTGGGCGCAGGTTGCGTCTGCACATCAGACATAATCTGTCTCCATATTTAACACAAAAAGGCTGTCTGAAAAATACAGACAGCCTGCTTCATTTTCAGCTGACTCAGTGGTTATTTACGCTGCGCATCCACAGCAGCCAAAGCAACCATATTGACAATACGGCGTACAGAAGCCATAGGAGTAACAATATGCACGGATTCATTCATACCCATCAGAATCGGGCCAATGGTTACACCATTAGAAGAAGTACGCAACAAATTGTAGCTGATGTTGGCTGCCTCAACATTAGGCATCACCAGCAAATTAGCTGCACCTTTAAGCTGGCAGTCCGGCATTAATTTCTGACGCAGTTTTTCATCCAGAGCCAGATCACCTTGCATTTCACCATCGACATTCAGTTCTGGATCTGCTTCTTTAATCAGAGCCAGAGCTTCCTGCATTTTGCTGCTGCTGGGCTGTTCCAGTGAACCGAAGTTGGAATTAGACAACAGCGCCACTTTAGGTTCGATACCGAAGCGTTTGATCTCATTCACACACATCAGTGTGTTTGCAGCAATTTGCTCGGCAGTAGGTTCAGGATTGACGTAAGTATCAGCAATGAACATATTGCCTGAAGTCATAATGAGTGCATTCATTGCACAAGCATTCTGCTCAGCATTGTTATAGCCAATTACTTCTTCCAGAATATTGAAATGGTCATGGAAACGGCCAACTGTACCACAAAGCAAGGCATCAGCACTGCCCATTCGTACCATCATGGCACCAATCAGTGTAGAGCTGCTAATCATGCGGCGACGTGCCATCTCTTCAGTAACGCCATGACGTTTGCGCAGCTCATAATAAGCCTGCCAATATTCACGGTAGCGCGGATCATCCTGATTATTGACAATTTCAAAATCTTTGCCTGACTGAATAGTCAGACCTAGCTTTTTCGCCCGTGCTTCAATAACGGCCGGACGGCCGATAAGAATTGGGTAAGCCAGTTTATGATTGACTATATGCTGCGTAGCATGCAAAACGCGCTCATCTTCACCTTCACACAATACCACACGTTTTACATCTTTCTTCGCCTGTGAGAATACCGGTTTCATAAACAGACTGGATTTGTAAACAAACTGACTCAGTTTTTCTACATAAGCATCCATATCTGCAATCGGACGGGTTGCAACACCTGAATCCATCGCTGCTTTGGCAACAGCCGGAGCAACAACCGCAATCAGGCGCGGGTCAAAGGGTTTCGGAATCAGATATTCACGACCAAAAGACAACTCGGCATTACCATATGCTGCAGAAACTTCGTCACTCAGCTCGGCTTTTGCCAGCTCAGCAATAGCGTGCACACAGGCTAATTTCATCTGTTCATTAATAGTGGTAGCGCCGACATCCAGCGCGCCACGGAAAATGAACGGAAAGCACAATACATTGTTTACTTGATTCGGGAAATCAGAACGTCCTGTACCAATTACAGCATCCGGCCGCGCTGCTTTGGCTTCCGGCGGCCATATTTCTGGTGTCGGATTGGCCATAGCCAAAATAATCGGGTCTTTAGCCATGGTTTTGAGCATGTCTACGCTCAGAACATTCGGGCCGGACAAGCCAAGGAAAATATCCTTGCCATGTACCGCATCAGCCAGCTTGCGCTGACCATTATCAGGAATGGCAAATAGTTTTTTCGATTCCACCATGTTTTCTTCGCGATTCTGGTAAATTACACCTTTAGAATCACACACAGTGATGTTTTCGCGTTTCATGCCCAGCGCTACCAAGAGCTCCAGACAAGCAATAGCCGCAGCACCAGCTCCAGAGCAGACTAGCTTAACCTGACTGATATCCTTACCTACTACTTCCAAACCATTTTTAATCGCTGCTGCGGTAATGATAGCAGTACCATGCTGATCGTCATGGAATACCGGAATATTGCAACGTTCACGCAGTTTTTTCTCAATATAGAAACATTCCGGTGCTTTAATATCTTCCAGATTGATACCACCGAAAGTCGGTTCCAGAGAAGCAATAATATCAACTAATTTATCTGGGTCAGTTTCGTTTACTTCGATATCGAATACATCAATACCGCCAAATTTTTTGAACAGTACCCCTTTGCCTTCCATTACCGGTTTGCCGGCTAATGCACCAATATTGCCCAACCCCAGCACGGCTGTACCATTGGAAATTACAGCCACCAGATTACCGCGAGCAGTATAACGATATGCATTCAAGGGATCACGGTGAATTTCCATACATGGTGCAGCCACACCCGGTGAATAAGCCAGTGACAAATCATATTGAGTAGCCAGCGGCTTGGTTGGCGTAATTTGAATTTTACCGGGACGGGGTTCTTCGTGAAAATGTAATGCTGCTTCTTTGATTAATTCATCCATATCTGTTCTCAGTCTTAGGTTTTTCAACACCAATAAGCTGTTCTTGAAAGAGCACGCTAAAAGTCACTTCTATCAGAGCAATTTATAAATCATAGGCATTGATAAAAGTAGTTCACATTATAGCGTTATTTAACAAAATCATGCACCGTTTTATTGTCAGTATAATCAACTGCCATCTTTTAGAAATATCAGCTTTTACCCATGCATTGGCATTTTTTATACTAGCCATATATGGAATAGAGCATGTATAGAAAATTTAGCTTTATGTTAATAAATTAGCCCTACTCTACCAAATATTTATTTACTTCTAAAAAAATTAGATTTATTGCTTTTTAATATTTTGTAGCTGACTTTCATAACCTAATTTGTATAAAGAAATCTTAACTTATCATTATGTGATTTGCATGATTATAAAACCATACTCAAATGCGAATTAGGTTCCTCAAAATATAATCGCAATCTTGTATTGGATGGCAGTATTTTTCTGCAATCAATCAAAAGATGCTATAAACCACTATAATGAAAGCATAAATTTTATTTTTTGTGGTATCTGTTTGTCTCTGGATGCTTTATTGAAATCTATTTTATTTGGCCATTTAAAATATTTCATTGATTTACATATGGTATTCTGGCCAGCCAGTCTTATAGAAGACACTATGCTGTTAAAAATCAGGCATTTTATTCAAAGCTTTTGATTGAGATATAACTTCGTGATTCATTTTCTCAATTAATAAATAGTCTTTACGTTTAATCAATAATTTACCTGTCGCATTCATCTTCAATTCTGATATACCAGAGAATATAAAGAGGGTTTATTTAGGCAGAATGATTTAGTATTTTTACTTAGGAGAAGGAAGTCAGGTGTTTATACAATTGATATTAAATTTATATAATTAACGGTTTTAGAATAACGTTATTGTATCCACAACGTTTATATTTTTGAAAATATGCTGACAGTCTAATGCTTTAATTAACAGATTATGCTGTTGGATAAATGAAATCAGGCAATGCTCTAATGACAATCACCTTTTTAGTGCCTACATCAGCTCAAAATTAGGTTTTGGATCAAAAAATCTGTGAATCTAACAAGCAGATTCACAGATTTTACTATATATGGAAAATTTAATGGATTACAGATTCAGTTCCATCTGGATGTTGACTCTGTTGAATGTGCTGTGAAGGTTGGCAATTTCTTTAAATCCGGCTTGCTGATAAAGATGGATGGCCGGTTTCAAACTAGTATGGCTTTCTACATAAAGTTTTTTTGCGCCCTCTTCTCTGGCTTTGGCAATGATTGCCTCTATCAAATGTCTGCCAATATGTTTGCCCTGTGCCTCTGGGGCCACTGCTAATTTGGCTAGCTCATAATCATATGGGTCACCATGCTGCTTTATCAGGGCACATACGCCTACTGGTTTGCCGTTTTCCAGTGCCACCAGTATGTGGCCGCCTTTGTCTAGGATGGCTTGTCTGGGATTATCCAGTAGCTGATAATCACTGTCTTCCATTTCGAAATATTTAGCTATCCACGCTGCATTCAAATCACGAAAAGCAGAATGATAGCGGTCACTGTAATCAACAATTTGCACATTTTCTGCGATATTCATGATGCATCCTTTTACATGAAATTGAGTATCGGCCAGCCATGGCGGTGGGCATACTGTGCTAATTTTTCATCAGGATTGACGGCTACCGGGTCAGTTACTAGTTGCAGGAGCGGTAAATCGTTATGTGAATCGCTGTAAAAATAAACTTTGGTAAAATCGCTCAGTTGTTGCCCTCGTTGTGCCAACCATTGTTGCAGACGGATAACTTTGCCTTCTTTAAAGCTGGGTGTGCCTACGTAGCGTCCGGTATAGTTACCTGCTGCATCAGTTTCTAACTGTACGCCGATAATATTCTGAATACCAAATGTTTTTGCAATCGGGGCAATAATAAACTCATTTGTAGCCGATAATAGCAACATTTCATCTCCAGCATCACGATGCCCCTGTACCAGCATTTTTGCCATAGTGGAAATATGCGATACGATAAAGTCATGCATGTATTCGCTATGCATGCTGTCCAGTTCGGCACGGGTAAATCGTGCCAGAGGTGCGAGCTGGAATTGCAGGAATTCATCTATATCAAGACAGCCATTTAGGTAATCCTGATAGAATTTATTGTTTTTCATGTCAACAAACGCTTTGTCGACCAGTCCTTTCTGCATCAGGTACTTCGGCCATTCGTTATCCGAATCACAATTAATCAGAGTATGGTCAAGGTCAAAAATAGCCAGATTCATGCATGTTCCTGTTGTTTAAGTAGCTGCCGCAGTAAGGTAAGAGTGATGCGCCGCCCCTGCGCAAGTGAATAATCATTTAAGGTATTGAGCATTAGCAATAGACTGTCCAAATCGCGGCGCCAGTGAGCCAGCAGATAACGGATAACTTCAGCATCCACCGGTATTTGCCGAGCCCGTGCCATGCCTACCAATGCGTTAAATTTCTCTTCGTCGCTTAATGGTTTGATTTCATATACCAAACAAAAAGCCATACGGGTACGTAAATCTTCGCGAATCATAAGCTGCTGGGGGGGGATGGCAGAGCTTAAAAGCAGATTGCCCTGACGGGTATTGCGAAAGTGGTTGAATAAAGAAAAAAGCTGCTGCTGCTCGGCAGGGCTGAGTAATTCAATCTGATCCACAGCAACGCAATCGAGGTCAAACAGCCAATAACCAAGTCCTTCGCTCGCAGCGTCAACATATTCGGCTTTCAGACCGCGCGATTGCGCCTGCGCTACCCATGCTTTTAGTAAATGGCTTTTACCGCTACCGGCTTCGCCCCAAACAAAGATAAACGGATCTGCCTGCTGCTGTAAAACATAAATCAGTTCGGCGTTGGTATGGCCGAGAAATTTGTCAAATCCGGGATAGCTGCGATCATCAAAGTCAAATATCAGTTGGTTCACTACGTTAGACCAGTTTGAAAAGGTAGTGCGGCCTTTGATTGTACGCTGTCTGCTTTGTTTCTTTCAAGCAGCACATTGGAGTAATGCTACTGAGGAATAAGGATTTTACGTTTGCACTTGTCCATGGCAAAAAGATGAAATTATTCTTTTGGCTTTACTCCAAATACTTGTGTCCAAAGCTGCTTTACGACCTGATAATTGGAGAGCAAAGTGGCGTCTATGTTGGTGTTGACAGCGTCGCGCAAACGAGTGTTGTGCTGTTGCTGGCGATAATACCGATATGCCATGCGACTGCCTTCGGCCTTACAGCTGTCTACTAGCCCCAATTCGGCAGCGATGCTGAGCAAGGCAATATTACCGTAATTGTTTAGTAATTGCGGATACTGATGCACATGTGCCAGTATCAGATACTGCACGATAAATTCCACATCCACTACTCCGCCGCGGGCATATTTTACATTTGTGTCTACGGGTGGATGTGTAGGAAACATTTTTTCGCGCATAGCGATGATTTCGTTGCTTAAAGAGACGGTATCACGTTTGCGGCATAAAATTTCGCTACGTACCCCATCAAATCGTATGCCCACGTTGCTGTCGCCACCAATGAAGCGGGCTCGGGTTAGGGCCTGATGCTCCCAAGTCCATGCACTTTCACGTTCATAGCGTTCGAATGCCTGTATATGGGTAACAGTAAAACCTGAATCGCCATTCGGGCGCAGCCGTAAATCAATATCGTAAAGTGTACCTGCACCGGTTGGTACTGTTAGCCAGCTGGTAAGACGACGGGCCAGACGTGTATATGTATCAATAGCATCGGGATGGTTATCATCAAATACATAAACCAAATCCAAATCTGAGGTATAACCTAATTCTTTACCCCCCAGTTTGCCATAACCAATCACAGCAAAATGCGGGGTTTCAGTGTGACGTCGTGGTAATTGCGCCCATACTCTATTCAGTGCATTTTGTATAATTAGGTCTGCCAGTGCAGAAAGCTGATCTGACAACCCTTCTACTGTCCACAAACCGGCCAAATCCTGTACCGCCAGACGAAAAGTCCATGCATGCTGAAACCGGCGCAGAACATCCATTTGCGCCTCGACATCATCATGGCAATCATCCAACAACTTTGTCAGCTCCTGCGCATGTACTGTCCAATCAGTATCCTTGCGCATTAGTTCATTGCTAAGCAGTTCGTCCAATAATACCGGATGCCGCTGTAAGTATGTAGCAACCCAGCTGCTTTGACTCATGAGTCCGGCCAGTTTATCTAAAGCTTCGGGATGCTCATGCATAAAGGCCAAATATGAACTGCGCCGAGCAATGGTTTCTACAAAATCAAGCAATCGGGTTAATGTAATATCTGGCTGCGGATATCTGGCTGCTACGCTCAGTACAGACGGAATCATGTCATCAAAACGCTGTTGCGCAGATGACGATAGCTGCCGGTACTGACTGCCATGATGTAGTTGTTGCAGACGCTGAATTACATTATGAGCATTAAAGCCATGTGCTGTTAGTAAAGAAGTTTTTTCTTCGCTATCACTGTCAACCTGCCAAACGCGTACCATATCAGGATCTTGTGCTTTAGCCTTATCGTCCGGCTCAGTGAAAATGGCATTGAAAATCTGGTTAACAGCACAACGGTGCTGATTCAATGCAAAAAGGTAGTGCTCATAATCGGCATAGCCCATACTTTTTGCTAGCATTTGTTGCTGCTCTGTGCCGGCCGGCAGCATCTGCGTTTGCTGATCATCCCAATATTGTAAGCGGTGTTCGGTATCTCTCAGAAAATGGTAAGCCTGTAGCAAGATATCAACATTTTCTGCTGACAGCATGCCTTGTTCCTGCAAGGCATGCAGTGTTTCCTGTGTGCCTTTTAGTTGCAGGCTGCGTATCTGACCGCCACGTATCAACTGGAAAATCTGTGCAATAAATTCCACTTCACGAATGCCACCGGCACCCAGTTTGATATTGTCCGCCATGCCTTTGCGGGTCACTTCACGCTGAATTTGCTGATGCAGATTGCGCATGGCATCGTAGGCATTGAAATCCAGATATTTACGGTACACAAACGGCCGTACAAGTGCAGCGATATGATTCGGATAGTCGGTTATTAATCGAGCCTTAGTCCATGCATAGCGCTCCCATTCCCGTCCTTGCTGTATCAGATATTGTTCCAGCGCGGTTTCATTTATTACCAATGCCCCAGCATCACCATCTGGACGCAATCGCATATCTACGCGGAAAACCTGCCCGTCACCAGTAATATCATTCAGTAGCGATATGATTTTCTGGCCAACTTTGGTGAAAAATTCCTGATTGCTTTTCTGGCGTTTACCGTCGGTGTCGCCAGCTTCCGGAAAAACAAAAATTAAATCTATATCAGAGGAAACATTCAGTTCATATCCACCCATCTTGCCCATGCCCACTATACTCAGCCGCTGAAATGTATTGCTGAGGGCGCCAATTGGTTCGCCATATAGTCCAGCATAATAAGCATGTGCATACTGTTCAGCGATATTGATGGTGAAATCAGCTAGATGAGTTATGGTGGTGGTGACTTCCTGTAAATCACTCACCCGTGCCAGATCGCGCGCCATGATATGTGCAATTACATGGCGGCGCAGCAGGCGCAACTGGCGTTTCAACTCTGCCTCATTTTCACCAGCCTGCAATTGTGTCCAGTTGGCAAAACCGTGAAAATCTTCCAACGTCAGACGTCTTTCCAGCCATGGAAAAAGTTTGTTCTGGTCGAGCAAATAATTATCTAGCAGACGGCTGAGAAACAATGAATATGGACGGGCTGTGGCGAGAATGTGTGCAGGAGTCATGTTGCTGTTGAATTGGTAACAGTTGTGTGTGAGCATGATACCGCCTGACCTAAATACTGTGAACTGACAACTTTCAGATAATTAACAATGGCTCATCAGTACAATACTGTTGGTATCACTCATAAAATACTAATAAAGGGAATATTCATATCATAATGAATATTCCCTTTTCTTTATACAGATTCAGTTACAATCGTATTGATGTAATGTATTAGTGATGATGGTGGTCGTGGGCACCATGTACATGGCCGTGTTCCAGCTCTTCTGCAGTAGCTGGGCGGATGTCTTTTACAGTTGCTTTAAAGCGAATGCGCTGGCCGGCTAAGGGATGATTACCATCCACTACGGCTTTACCATCAGCCACATCGGTGATACGGTATACCATCACTTCACCAGTTTCTGGATCGTCAGCTTCGAACATCATGCCCACTTCTACTTCTACCGGAAACACATCCAGTGGTTCGATGCGAATCAGATCTTCCTCCTGCTCGCCAAAAGCATCATCCGGAGACAATGTAACATCTACTACATCGCCAACTGCTTTATCGTGCAACTGTTCTTCCACCAACGGGAAAATACCATCATAACCACCATGCAGATAGCTGATAGGTTCTTCCGTTTTATCTATCAGCTGGTTATCTGCATCAAACATTTCATAATCCAGCGTCACTACAGAGTTTTTGGCGATTTTCATAATTTTTTCCATAATCAATAAACTGCACGAGCAGCAAACAGGATGTAGTTTAACATGGAACCAGCAACATCACATGCTGCTGATGTTAAGGCACCATCAGGATTGCAGACTGTCCAGTCGCGCCATCATTCCGGCCAATATACTTTTGCCTTCCGAGTGACTGACAATGGGTTCACTACCTTTGCGCCCAAGCAAACGTATATCATCTGCCGGCATTTCATCTATGAAACGGCTGGGTTCATGAAATTCCCACGTTCCGGCACGTTTGCGCTTATGACAATGGGTCAGCGTGAGCGTCTGACGAGCACGGGTAATACCAACATACATCAGCCGGCGCTCTTCATCGATATTGCCTTCCTCCACGCTATCCGCATGCGGAAAAACGCCTTCTTCACAACCAACAAGAAACACATATGGGTATTCCAATCCTTTCGAAGCATGCAATGTGGACATACTCACCATATCCGCATCTTCGTCTTCCTTACCATCCAGCAAGGTCATCAGGGCAATGGTCTGGGCTATTTCAAGTATATTTCTACCGTCTTCCTCTCCTTTTTTACTAATCCAGCCGAGCAAATCCAGTACATTACGCCACTTGATTTCACCTGCACGCCCTTCTTCTGTGTTCAGTAGATGTGCTTCATAAGCAATATCAGACAACAGATTGTGTAGCAAGTTGCCAGCTGCTTCAGTACGTGCGCGTATTTGATAATCCGCCAGCATCGCCATAAACTGCTGTAAAGGCTCACGGCTTTTGGCAGATAGTTCTGCCAAAGCACTCATACTGCGCGCCGCCTCGTACAGGCTGCATTGCGCCACTTTGGCATAATTGTTCAGCTTTGCCAGTGTCGTTTCGCCCACTCCACGCCGCGGAGTAGTCACCGCGCGTAAAAAAGCCGGATCATCATCTGGGTTGGCGAGTAAGCGCACATAAGCGAGCACATCCTTAATTTCAGCCTTGTCAAAAAAACTCTGCCCACCAGAAAGACGGTAAGGAATCCGTCTGCTGCGCAAAGCTTCTTCAAATACTCGCGCCTGATGATTACCCCTGTACAGGATGGCAAAATCGCGATAATGCACCGCATCTCCGCCTACCAGTTTCTGGTGCGCAATGCGGCTAACCACCAAATCGGCCTCATGGGTTTCGTTTTTACAGGCAATCACATCAATCATATCGCCAAGCCCATATTCACTCCATAAAGTTTTGGCGAATAACTTAGGGTTATGGGCGATTACTTGATTGGCCACGCGCAGAATACGCGCAGTAGAGCGATAATTTTGCTCCAGCTTGATAATTTTCAAATCCGGATAATCCTGCTGCAACAGACGCAGATTTTCCATATTGGCACCACGCCAAGCATAAATGCTCTGGTCATCATCGCCTACAGCAGTAAATTTTCCATCCGCCCCTGTAAGCAAACGCATTAGCGCATACTGGCAAGTATTGGTATCTTGACATTCATCCACCAGCAGATAACGCAGGCGCAGCTGCCACTTATAGCGGATGTCTGCATCTGATTGCAGCAGCTCAACCGGAATGCGGATTAAATCATCAAAATCAACTGCCTGATAACTTACTAGAGTATCCTGATAAGAGGCGTACAGCTGCCCTATCTGATGTGTCCAGCTATCATCTGCCTGCCGAATAATAGTTTCTGGTGACAACAGGCTGTTTTTCCATAATGAAATTTGGTGCTGTGCCTTAAATACCATTTCACGGCCACTGCTACCCAGCAACTCGCTGATAATTTTGCCCGCATCGGCACTGTCGAGAATAGAAAACTGTTTTTTATAACCTGCTGCGGCCGCTTCTTCGCGCAGAAAACGCATACCCAATGAATGAAACGTGCTGATGTTTAAACCACGGGTCTGCGATTTGTGCAACAAATGCCCTACACGCTCTTGCATTTCACGAGCCGCTTTATTCGTAAACGTAATCGCGGCAATCTGATGCGGTGGATAACCAGCCTGCTTGATTAGATAGGCAATTTTTTCAGTAATCACACGCGTTTTACCGCTGCCAGCACCAGCAAGTACCAGTAACGGCCCATCCAAATAATGGATAGCCTGATGTTGTTGTGGATTAAGATTCAACATGATTTACTAGATACTTTCCGGCGCAATAGATGAGACATCTGCCTGATAACAGCTAATCCTGACATCTGTGAACCGGATAGTAAACTTAAATTTGCCAATCGATTGGCGCCATACCGTGCTGTTGCAGATATGCATTGGCTTTGGAAAAATGTTTACAACCAAAAAAACCACGGTAGGCGGATAAAGGAGAAGGATGGGGCGCAGTCAGTACCAGATGCTTTTGGCGATTTATCATCGCTCCTTTTTTTTGTGCATGACTACCCCAAAGCATAAAAACAACGTTCTGACGTTCTGCATTCAGTGCAGCAATTACATGGTCAGTAAATGTTTCCCAGCCCAGCTCAGCATGAGAATGTGCCTGACCTGCGCGCACGGTTAAAACTGTATTGAGGAGCAATACACCTTGTTCCGCCCAATGTTGCAGATAGCCATGCTGTGGTATACGAAAACTAGGAATATCGTCTGCTAATTCTTTGTAAATATTAACCAAAGATGGTGGAATAGCAATTCCCTGCCGAACTGAGAAAGATAGGCCATGAGCCTGTTGCGGACCATGATAAGGATCTTGCCCTAGAATCACCACTTTTACCTGTGCAAACTCAGTAGACTTAAATGCATTAAACACATCTTGAGCAGGCGGATAAATAATTTTACCGGCCATTCTTTCGGCACGGACAGTTTCCAGAATATGCTGAAAATATGGTTGCTGTTTTTCTGCACCAATTGCCTGATGCCATGTCTGCATATGTTCTCCCCTATACGATTAGGATAATTTCTGCTTTACCCTGATACTCACTCATGCAGCCAATTTTAGCATACAGATACAACCACTAATCATGCTTGAAACGCCAGAAATGAGCCAGAGGACCATAACCGTGTCCTAAATGCCAATGCTGTCCAGCCTCAATGGCGCCGTGCACATAGCATTTAGCCACAGCTACTGTATTAGCTAAAGTTTCATGCTGTGGACGTAAAGCGGCAATTGCTGCTGAAAGCGTACATCCAGTGCCATGTGTATGAGATGTTTTAATACGCAGACTCTTAAAGCAAACTGGTTCGCAATCCTTTTCCAGTAACCAGTCTATGGCTTCTTCATCTTCACTGAGATGCCCGCCTTTGACCAGAACAGCCTGACAACCTTCATCCAGCAGAATTTGCCCCTGCTCCAGCATTTCATCACTAGAAGTAGCCATCGTTTTCTGAGTCAGCAATGCCAGCTCAAACAAATTAGGAGTAAGTATATCGGCAAACGGCATGAGCATTTGCTTCATAGCTTGCACGGTGTTTTCTATAGAAAGTGCCGAACCAGAAGTGGCTACCATTACCGGATCTAATACGGTAAAAGGCAGATGAAATTGCTGCAAAGACTCTGCAACGACACGTATACTTTCAATATCCGCAAGCATACCAATTTTGAGCGCATCAATACGGATATCCGACATCACAGCCGAACATTGTGCCTCAATCATATCCGGTGTCACCACCATGACCTTTTGCACACCAAAAGTATTTTGTGCTGTTATTGCAGTAATGACACTGGTACCGTAGGCACCAAGTGCGGCAAAAGTTTTTAAATCCGCTTGTATACCTGCACCACCACCGGAATCCGAACCGGCTATAGTCAATGCACGAGGGTAAGGCTTGGCCAGGGCCATAAGCGACTCCCAAAATAATTTTTATTAGTCAAGGATTTAATTTATATATACATCCTGCAAAAAAAACAAGCCCATACAAATAAACCAATCAGTTTAAGCAACCTTGTTTGTAAAGGGAAAAACCGCCAGAAATATAATATTTGCAATTAAAAACAGAAATTTAATTCAAACAATCAGTCAGTAAAACTGTGTTCCGCATCAGGAAAAATCTTAGCTTTAACTTCCTGTACATAGGCTCCGACAGCAGCCTGAATACTGGTTTGATTGTGCATGAAATTCTTCACAAATTTTGCTGTTTTGCCTGGATAAATTCCCAGCATGTCATGCATCACCAGTACCTGGCCGTCACAATCGACACCGGCACCAATACCTATGGTTGGGCAGCTTACAGATGCGGTTACTTTTGCTGCCAGAGCAACTGGCACACACTCCATCAGCACCATATCCGCTCCGGCTTGAGCATGTGCCTGAGCATCGGCTAGCAATTGTGCCGCAGCTTCACCGCGACCCTGAACTTTATAACCGCCAAGCGTATGTACTGATTGCGGCGTCAGGCCGATATGTGCACACACAGGAATACCACGTTGCTGTAAAAAATGCGTAGTTTCAGCGATCCATTCACCGCCTTCCAGTTTTACCATGTGTGCTCCGGCCACCATCAGCCGAACAGCTGCCGCAAAAGCCTGCTCTTTACTTTGTTGATATGCACCAAATGGCAGATCTGCCAGTATCAGCGCCTGCTGATTGCCTCGCGCCACAGCCGCAGTGTGATAACAAATATCGTCAACACTAACCGGAATAGTTGAAGCTTGTCCCTGCACTGCCATACCCAAGGAATCACCAATCAGCAGTACGTCAACACCAGCATCGCTCATCAGACGAGCAAAACTGGCATCGTAACAAGTTAGCATAGCGATTTTTTCGCCTGCGGCTTTCATTTTTTTTAAAGTGTGAATGGTATGCATAAATTGATAAATCAAATAATAATATTTATTAGAAAACACGGCCGGTAGTTATACACAGTCTGTTTCTGCAAGGAAACAACAAATTCATCAATCAGTAAAACTGATAAACAAACGGCCAAATTGAATGTGCGGCAAAATACCACAGACAACCTTTTTACCCGAGCAGATTAACAAATATTTTGCTAAAGATAAATTTAACCGGCACGATGATACGTGCGCTTGCCCCCGACATTACTAATCATCCGTATCTGCTCATCTAGCAATCACGCCAAGCATCATTTTTTTACGCTTTTAACCAAACCATGCAAATTGTGTGAATGTGTATACTGATTTTCAATCCAATAAACAAAAACCGTACTTTTTTCTACCAAAAAGTACGGTTTCCAAACTGAATAACACATGCATCAGTATGCAAAAAATATCAAACAAACATCATAATGGCATTGATATTTTTTTACCCCCGATTAAACTGCGCTGCACACTGAAATAGCAAAATTACTACAGATAAAAAACGGCTGAAAATTACTTTCTTACGCAAAAAAATATTCAGCTTTACTCGACAGCACAACACATCAGTTATTCGCTTAAATTCAGATAATTACGACTTCCCTGCATATTAGCAATGGTATTAAGCAACAACTCAAAATGATCTTCATTACCCAGAAAATCCAGCTCATTCGTATTGGCAATCAGTAATGGAGCATGCTGGTATAAATGGAAAAAACGGCGATATTCAGCATGAATCTGCTGTAAATAACCAGCAGGAAACAAATTAATCATACCATCCTCACGCTGGCGCAGACGCTTGTCCAGCAATTCATCATCCGCTTCCAGATAAATCACCAAATCCGGTACCGGAAATTTAGGCATCACCTTTTGCTTGATTTGCCAATACAGCGTCTGCTCTTCTTCACGCAGAATTACCGGTACATATATCTGGTCTTTCTCCAGCAGAAAATCAGCAACAATACGTGAACGCCGTTCATCTTCAGCATAGATAACATTGATGGCTTCACAACGGCGCATCAGAAAATGCATCTCTGTAGCCAGCCCGTGATTGGCAGCATTTAGATAGAATTTTTCTAAAAACGGATTGCTTTCAGGTATCTCTGATAATAGTAATGCATCAAAATACTGTGCCAGACGACGGCTCAAAGCTGATTTGCCACTGCCAATAGATCCTTCTACGACAATGTAGCGATAATCCATATTTTCCCCTGACTTAGTTTTGATCGCCTTCAATAATCGTGGCTGCATCCGGCTGTGCTTTAAGTAATTTTGCCGCCAGAGTAGAGGCACTGCCATGAGTGCCGATTACATAGTATGGTGCAATAGCAGCTAGTGGAGCCATTACGAATGCGCGTTCATGCGCACTTGGATGAGGCAATTTCAAATCAGGTTCATTAATGGTCTGATGATTGTAATCAATTACGTCCAGATCAATCATACGCGGACCATTTGGCACATTGCGCACACGTCCCAGCTTATTTTCCAGTTCTAGCATGGAATGTAGCAATGCCTGTGCACTTAAAGTGGTATGAACCAAAACCACCGCATTGACAAAATCAGGCTGGTCAGTCAATCCCACCGGCTTGGTAAGATAAAGTGGTGAAATTGCCTTTACACGGATACCACTAACCTGATTCAATGCAGCCATAGCTGCTTCAACCTGTTTGCGCGGATTTCCTAGATTAGCGCCCAAAGCAATAACCGCTGTTACTGTTTTCATGCTCCCTCCTGCTTGGATTTGTTAGTGCGTTTATTACGATTTCGTTTTGATTTTGTAGAGGTTGTTTTTACCTGCATCGCAGTGTGAATCAGCTCCTCACGCTCTGCATCCGTTCCCTGCTGAAAATTCTGCCACCACTGCACAGTTTCCTGAGCCACTTCGCCAAGATTGGCGCGCAGACACAGAAAATCAAAAGCAGCACGAAAGCGCGGCTGAGCAAGTAGACGATATGGCCGTCCACCGCGCATTATTTCAAATTGCGGTTGCAGAGACCAGATTTCACGCATAGTAACACCATAGCGCTGTGGTACACCCCAGTGTTTATCTATGTGCTGACGTTCTAAAGCCATGGCAGCATGCATGGCTCCATTACTGCGCATACCGCGCGCCTGTTGTTGTATCCAAGCTTCACGCATATGCGGCCACAATACTGCCGCCAGTACAAATCCCATGGAAACGGACTTATCCGCACGCAGACGCTCATCAGTATTTTGCAGAGCCAGCGCAGCTATGTGCCCACTGCCGCCTGCTCCAGGCATCAGTGCATCCAAGAGCGGATGAATATTTTTTAAACCCAATATATCCATCTGACGCAGACATGCTTGCGCATAACCACTGAATAGAATCTTTAACACTTCATCAAATAGCCGTGCCGGTGGCTCCCGCTGAAGCAACTGCCCACATTCGGCAATTGGTTTGGATGTCTGTCTGTCAACCGTAAATCCAAGTTTGCCTGAGAGTCTGGCTGCACGCAACATGCGTACCGGGTCTTCCTGATAACGCTCCTGCGGATTGCCTATCATAACCAGACGATGATTGCGAATATCTTCCACGCCATGATGAAAATCCAATATGACCTGTCTGTGTGGATCATAATAAAGTGCGTTGGCGGTAAAATCGCGACGCATGGCGTCCTGTTCCAGCGTACCGAAACTTACATCTTTCATAATCCGCCCCAGCTCATTATGGCTACTGACGGCACCACCACGGAAAGTTGTAACTTCAATGGTTTCTGGCCCCACCATGACATGTACAATCGGAAAACGTCGGCCAATGATGCGGCTGCGTCTGAATAGTTTACGCACCTGTTCGGGCGTGGCATTGGTGGCGACATCATAATCTTTGGGAGAAACACCCAATAGCAAATCCCGCACTGCTCCACCTACCACATAAGCCTCATAGCCTTCTTTCTGCAAACGGGATATCACTTTTTCCGCAGCGAAACTCAGCTCATCCGCCTTAATATGATGTTGTGCAAAGGGTATTTCCCGTTTTCTGCCTTTACTGACAGTCTTACGCGGCAAAACCCTGTGTAACCACTTTTTTAGCATAGAAAATACATAAGCTTATGAAAAAATACTCGCGTGCCACAGCAAACACGACCACTAAAACAGCGTAGTATAACCTATCTATTCGTTTCTCATCATCGTTAGCAGACCAAACTCGTACAATTCTGCCTGCTTCTTCACCAGTATGGGGCACTTTGTATATAATAATACACCTGTTTCTAAATAACATATGCAAGAAGAAACTTATATGTATAGCTATCAGTCTGACACAACCCAATTTCTGAATAAATACTTAAATGAACACCCTGAGGAAGCTCAGGCTCAGATCCAGCATCGCGGCTTGCTGTGGGATGTTCAGCTAAATCCCGAAGATGAAGCAAATTTTGCTGCCGCCAAACTGCCAAAAAAAGGCTATACCTATTTAACCGAATAATCTCCTGCCGACCTGTCATGAGTCAACGAGCTGGTGTGAATAGTCCTGCGCTTAATACTTATCTGGCGGAGGTAAATCCCCAAGAGCACCCTTTACTGGCACAACTGCGTGCTGAAACAGCTCAGCACCGCAAAGGAAATATGAGTATTGCGCCCGAGCAGGCGCAGTTGATGACATGGTTAGCAACGCTGATACAAGCACGCCATTATCTTGAAATCGGTGTTTTTACCGGCTACAGCAGCACTGCCATGGCACTGGCTTTGCCGGAAAACGGTCATATAACTGCCTGTGATATTAATGTCACTTACACCGATATCGCCCGCCGTTACTGGCAAGAAGCCAATGTCAGTCACAAAATACAGCTCTATTTACAACCAGCCTTGATAACGTTGGATAAACTGATTGCGGCAGGACAAAGCAATCAATATGACATAGCTTTGATTGATGCCGATAAACCGCCAACACCTTACTATTATGAACGCTGCCTGCAATTGGTTCGCTCTGGCGGCATTATTGCCATAGATAATGTACTGCTGCATGGGCGTGTGGCTCAACCTGCAACCACGCACGAACCAGAAAGCGTTCAGATTATGCGTTCATTTAATGCCAGCCTGAAACATGATTCGCGTGTGCAGCCACTAACCATCCCTCTGGGTGATGGCCTGACCTTGATGCAGAAAAAATAATAACAATCACCTAGAGGAGAGCAACACCAAATGTTCTTATTTAATTATCGTTATCTATTGCTGGCTGCACTGACTATGATAACCATCAGCTCATGCAGTACCATGAGTACCTCCTCTGCCCCTGAAAATACAACTAATTCAGAGGCGCCTGCACCGTATACCCTTCAGACAGCAGACCAATTGAGCCAAATGAAAACTCAGATAATGAGTCTGCAAAGTCAGGTAACCAGCCTACAAAATCAATTAAATGATTTACGCCAGCAACAATCAACTCTATCGCGTTATTTAAATGTACATATTCAGCCTGCTCGGGTGAATCCAATAAAAAATACTGGCAATAGCGATAATACCGATGAAGCCCGACGCCTCTACAACGCCGGACTATATGCTCAGAGTATCAGACTTTTAAAAAATGCAGATAGCGGCAGCAATGGCAGCAAGCTGGCACAGGAGCGCATGTGGTTGCTACTACAAAGCCATATGCGTCTAAATAATTGCGAATCGGTTATTAATATCGGCAAACGCTTCAGCAATTTGTTTCCACAAAATAGCCAAACGCCCAATGCCCTATATCAGGTGGCACAATGCCAGACACATTTACAGCAGCAGGATATTGCCCGTACCACCTATCAACGCATTATCAGTAACTATCCCACTAGTAATGCAGCAAATAAAGCCAAGCATCAACTGAAAAAATAATTTACAAACAGAAGAGCAAAACATGAATACTCCTCAAATCGGCATCATCATGGGCAGTAACAGCGATTATCCGGTAATGCAGCAAGCAGAACAGTTTTTACAACAATTCAGCATTCCTTATGAAATAAAAGTTGTTTCTGCACACCGCACCCCAGATTTAATGTTTGAATATGCCGAAAATGCACGCTCCAGAGGACTCAAAGCCATTATTGCTGGTGCCGGTGGTGCGGCGCATTTGCCCGGCATGGTAGCTGCGAAAACCACGCTGCCTGTACTGGGTGTACCGATTCCAAGCAAATATCTGCATGGCGAGGATTCCTTGATGTCTATTGTACAAATGCCGAAAGGGGTACCGGTAGCCACCTTTGCCATCGGCGAGGCCGGTGCAGCCAATGCAGCATTATTTGCCATTGCAATGCTGGCAAACAACAATCCCCAGCTAGCTCAGAAACTCACGGCATTTCGAGAAAATCAAAGACAAAATGTTTTAGCGATGAATTTACCCAGTCAGCCAGCCTGATAAATCAGGAATTGGCCTGCACCTCATGCTAAGTAGCGTTTATTTTATTCCACACAATTTGCATCTTTAACATACTTTTTATGATAATAATCGCTTAATACTGTCCATAGCTGCTGTTGCTAAGCCATAAGAGTGAGAAAATTAGCAACAGTAGCTTTTTAGTATCAGCTACCTACCAGTCTATAAATACAAAAGCGGTAGCCGCACCATAGCAGCAACCGCTATTAATCTGCAAAACCATTATTTTTCGGTACGCAAATCCTTCCGCAGAATTTTGCCTACCGCTGATTTAGGCAGTTCTTCACAAAATTCGATGTCCTTCGGTACTTTATATCCCGTCAGATTCTGGCGACAGTATGCAATAATTTGCTCACGTGTCAGTGCAGGGTCACGCTTAACCACAAATAATTTTATCGCCTCACCTGTTTTCTCATTTGGCACACCGATACAGGCTGCTTCCAATACCTCTGGCATAGCAGCTACTATTTCTTCAATTTCATTCGGATAAACATTAAATCCCGATACCAAAATCATGTCTTTTTTACGGTCAACCAAACGTACATAACCCTTGGCATCGATTTCTGCCATATCACCGGTGGCGACAAAGCCACGGCTATCCAATACTTTGGCCGTTTCCTCAGGGCGGTTCCAGTAGCCCTTCATTACCTGTGGTCCTTGTACCCACAACTCTCCTACTTCACCTATACCCAGTACTTTACCGTTGTCATCTCGAATTTCAATATCTGTATTGGATACTGGTAAACCGGCTGTGCCCGTGTATTCAGGATTATTTAACGGATTGGCACACACGCCTGGGCTGGCCTCAGTCAGACCATAGGCATCGATAATTGGCACCCCTGTAATCGCTTTCCATTCCTGCGCCACATTTTTTTGTGTCGCCATCCCGCCACCCAAAACAAGCTTCCATGATGAAAAATCAATTTTTTTGAATTCTTCATTATGAATCAGAGCATTGAATAGCGTATTTACCCCGCTCATTACCGTGACACGATTACTTTGGAGTACTTTAACCAGCGCATTGATATCACGCGGATTGGTAATCAGAATATTTTTAGAGCCGGCATTGGCAAATATCATGATATTCACTGTGAGCGAAAAAATATGATAAAGCGGAAGCGGTGTTACTACCACTTCCTGCCCCGGTACCAGATTGGCCTTAATCCACTCTGATGCTTGCTGCATATTAGCAACAATA
This sequence comes from Snodgrassella alvi, assembly GCF_040741455.2. Taxonomy (NCBI): domain Bacteria; kingdom Pseudomonadati; phylum Pseudomonadota; class Betaproteobacteria; order Neisseriales; family Neisseriaceae; genus Snodgrassella; species Snodgrassella alvi. Next base: position 2,193,158 of record NZ_CP160328.2, on the reverse strand, counting down.
TTTCCATGAGTCAGCATTGCACCTTTGGATATACCTGTTGTTCCACCCGTATACTGCAATAAGGCCAAATCCTCCAGCCCAAGCGGCACTGGTGTAAAGCGCTGCTTTTTACCCAATGCCAGCGCTTGCGGAAAAGTAATGGATTGCGGAATATGAAATGGTTTCACCTTTTTTTTGACTTTGCGCAGCATGAAATTCACCAGCGTGCCCTTCAGCCAGCCCAACATATCTCCCATACTGGCGACAATCACCTGTTTTAGTGATGTCTGCTCCAGCACTTTTTCCACCGTATGTGCAAAATTTTCCAGCACAATAATGGCCGTCGCACCTGAATCAATTAGCTGATGCGCCAGTTCACGCGGTGTATACAGAGGATTGACATTTACAACTACACCGCCAGCCTGCAATACACCGAACACGGCCACTGGATACTGCAACACATTCGGCATCATAATTGCCACGCGCTCACCCTTTTGCAGCTTAAGCACATTCTGCAAATAAGATGTAAACTGATTCACCAAAGTCGCAGTCTGCGTATACGTAAGAGTGGTACCCATATTAGAAAAACTCGGCTGCGGTCCGAACTTCTTCACACTGGTGTGCAGCACGTCAATAATCGACGAATAAGCACGAACATCCACTTCTGCGCGCACCCCTTCCTGATAACTTTGTAACCAGATTTTTTCCATTATCTTTTTTCCTTTGCAACAATGCGCCTGATTTAATGTGAAGTAAGGGAACATCAGTCAAAACAGACTGTAAAGAAAACATCAAATCAGTACGACTGCATCATTGCTAGCAAGATGATTGCCCGATTATAGGCAATCGGTTGAAATTAAATTAATTATTATTAATACTGTGGCTATCGGTATCGCTGATAATACCACCACCCAAACACATTTCGCCAGCATACAGGACGGCTGACTGGCCTGGTGTCACAGCCCATTGCGGTTCATCAAATACAAGCTCGGCACTGCCGTTATCAAGATAGCGCAAAGTAGCGGAAGCATCCGGCATGCGGTAACGCGTTTTCACTCCGTAGCGACCTTCAGCCGGCTGCTCAGGCGTTGTAAAACTTAGATCGTGCATAATCAGGCTACGGCTGAATAGACGCGGATGATTATGCCCCTGTACTACCAAAAGTTCATTTCTTTTCAGATTTTTTCCAGCCACAAACCATGGTTCGCCATCACCGCCGATGCCTAGCCCTTTACGCTGACCCAACGTGTAATACATCAGACCTTCATGTTCACCTACCACTTTTCCTTCCGGTGTGACCATTGCACCCGGATTGGTAGGTAAATATCGTTGTAAAAACTGCCGGAACGGCCGTTCTCCGATAAAACAGATACCTGTGCTGTCTTTTTTTGCTGCTGTAGGCAACTGTGCCTGCTCCGCTAAACGGCGTACTTCAGTTTTTTCAAGTTCACCTAACGGAAATAATGCTCGTTGTAGCTGATAAGGCTGGAGACGATATAGAAAATAGCTCTGGTCTTTGTTTTGGTCGAGCCCTTTAAGCAGATAATGCACACCATCGCGCACCTCTTTGCGGGCATAATGACCAGTAGCAATTACATCAGCACCACCTGCCAGAGCATGGTCCAGAAAACATTTGAATTTAATTTCCGCATTGCATAGCACATCCGGATTTGGTGTGCGCCCTGCCTGATATTCCTGTAGAAAGTAGGCAAAGACATTATCTTTATACTCGCTGGCAAAATTGACAATGTCTATATCCATACCAATCACATCGGCCACTGTAACAGCGTCAAGTGAGTCCTGCTTGATGGAGCAATACTCGTCATCGTTATCGTCTTCCCAGTTTTGCATGAAAACACCGCGCACATCATAACCGCCCTGTTTGAGCAGCAAGGCAGTCACCGATGAATCCACACCACCAGACATTCCAACAACAATACGTTGAGATAAATCAGCTTTTGTATTCATTTACATTTATCCAAAATCGGCGCCGATTTTGCCACAGCCGGAGCATAGCGACAACTTACAGGCAGCATTGATACTGCATAAGGCTCGCTAACCGCCAGCATAAACACACAATACACTGCAATAAACATTAATGTGTTTACACAAGCAAACATCAATTTGAATAGGAACAAAATAAAAAACACAGGCTGTCATCACTGCGTAATCTGCCTTAAGCAAATCAATCACAATCCCGACAGCCTGTGCAAATGCAAATCAGACTCAATTCTGATGCAGGCGGTGCAATACTTCATCCCGCCCCAGTAAAGCCAATACCTGATCAATCGACGGCGTTTTGCCAGTACCACAGACTGCCAGCCGCAATGGCATACCTAATTTACCCATTTTAATATTTTCTGCTTCACAGAATGGCGCAAACAAGGCATGTATACTTTCCGCATCCCACTGTGGTAGCTTTTCCAGCTCAGCGGCAAAACGCTGCATTCGTAACGGTGCATCCATATCCCAGTGTTTGGCCACTTCTTTTTCGCTCGGTGTGGCTTTAACATAAAAATAGCTACATTCTGAGGCTAGCTGATTCAAATCCTGTGCTCGTTCCTTTACCAAAGCTATTACATCGGTCAAAGCCGGCTGTTCAGTCACCGCAATGCCCTGCTGTTCTAATCGTGGGCGTACCAGTTCAGCCAGACGTGTATCATTACTGGCTTTGATGTGCTGAGCATTCAGCCACAGCAGCTTTTCATGGTCGAAACGGCTGGCAGACGGGCTGACATCTTTTAAATCAAACCATTGCACAAATTGAGCCATCGTGAAAAATTCGTCATCACCATGCCCCCAGCCCAAGCGTGCCAGATAATTCAACAGAGCTTCCGGCAGAATACCCTGTTTATCATAATCCACCACACTAACTGCATCACGGCGCTTACTCATTTTCGCGCCTTTTTCATTCAAAATCATTGGCAGATGTGCATATTGCGGCAGCGTGGCTCCCATTGCACGCAGAATATTAATCTGTTTAGGAGTGTTATTAACGTGATCATCACCACGAATAACCTGCGTAATCCCCATATCATAATCATCTACCACCACACAGAAATTATAGGTAGGGGTACCATCGGCGCGGGCAATAATCAGGTCATCTAAATCTTGATTTGCTATAGCAATATGGCCTTTGACCAAATCATCCCATGCCGTTTCACCAGTCAGCGGCATTTTAAAACGCACTACCGGCTGCACACCCTCTGGTATTGGAGGTAGAGTTTTACCCTCGTCGGGACGCCAGCGCCGGTCGTACCAGAAATGTTCGCCACGTGCTTCTGCTTCCTGCCGCATCGCTTCCAACTCTTCACGGCTGGTGTAGTCATAATAGGCATGGCCAGAAGCCAGTAGCTCACGCAATACTTCAGCATAGCGGTCAAAACGCTGCGTCTGATAAAACGGGCCTTCATCATAGTCCAGACCTACCCAGTGCATCCCATCCAAAATTGCCTGCACCGATTCAGCAGTAGAGCGTTCCAAATCAGTGTCTTCAATGCGTAACACAAATTTACCCTGATGTTTACGCGCAAATGCCCATGAAAACAAAGCCGTGCGCACACCGCCAATATGTAGAAAACCGGTAGGACTGGGAGCAAAACGAGTACGTATCATGATAACCATTTCAGACGCAGAAAAACCGCTATTGTACGCGTAAGCCAGCCTGAACAAAACCCGTTCATGCTATGCTTGCTATTGCTACCCATAAGCTTTGGAAAGGCGGAATCTTTATGACAACACCGAAACATCTGGCTGTTTACTACACTGGCGGCACCATCGGCATGCAGTCCACTCCTGCCGGATTAGCGCCGGCAAACGATCTGCCGCGTCTGGCCGCCCCCATCTTTCAGGAATTTAGTGAAGAAGTACATTGTGATTGGTTTATCAGCGACCCCTTGATTGATTCGTCGGCCATTACCTTGAGCAACTGGCAACATTGTTTAGAATGGATAGACAGCACAGCCACAGATTATGATGGTTTGCTGATTCTGCATGGTACTGATACCATGGCTTATACTGCCAATATCATCGCACAGGCACGGCCACAGCTAGGTATTCCTCTTATCTTGACTGGCGCCATGCTGCCACTAGCAGCTGATAACAGCGATGCCCCACTAAATCTGCGCACAGCATTGGCCGCGTTTAGCTTACGCGATTTTAATCAGACCGCTATCGCATTCAACGGACAGCTCTGGCCAGCAGTTGGCAGTGTAAAAATCAGTACCGAGCGGCCGGAGGCTTTTGCCAACCCACAATTTGGCACACTGGCACAATGGTCGGCTACCGAAGGTTGGTTTAACACTAACCTTCCAGCCACACCCCCCTCTACTGCACCAGCAAGCTACCTCATTAGCAACACCGTTCGAATCCATTGTTTTACCCTTACACCGGGAGCCAATCTAGACATGATTAGCGCCAGCCTAAATCAAAACGCGCCGGACGGAGTGGTACTGCAAAGCTACGGCAATGGCAATACACCAACTGATGCAAGCTTTCTGGCAGCCATTCGCCGCATCAGTCAACAATCCATACCGGTATTAAATATCAGCCAAGTTTTGCAAGGCAACGCCTCCGCAGTTTATGCCCAAGGACATGAACTGCGCGCTGCTGGTGTGATTAATGGCGGTAAATGCAATCTGGAAACCGCTGTAGCCATTCTGACTCTCGCTGCTAGCAATCATTGGAGTAAAGAAAAAATTGAAAATCTGTTAGAAGAGCAACAGCTGATTTAACCGGTTCTACCATAATGCAGGATAATCTGTCGAAACCAACTTGTTATCCTGCATATCCCGATATACTCAAAAAAATATTATTTTTGTTTTTATCTTAATAACATTATTAATTAAAAAATTTTTTTGATTAACAAATAAAATCCTCAATTTTCATTTTCATGTATTTCCACTATTACCTGCATCCTATTTGAAATATTGTTTATCAAGCATTTATATTCACTATTTAATTTATTTATTAACAATTTCTCTGATCGCGCTTTACATATTAAACAGCCTTTGGGTACCAGCTTTTACAATGTATCAGCCGATATGTGATATAACACTTTTATTTCAGTATAGATAAATTAAGCGTGGAAGAAAAAAATAGTTTAAAACAAAAGGCCTATATTATTCTTGGTTCTTTTCTGGTGGCCGCATTCATTATTGGTATTGCCGGTGCGCTACAGGCACCCACTCTCAGCCGTTATCTGGCGAAAGAAGTGCAAGCTAACCCCTATCAGATCGGCCTATTTTATTCAGTCAATGCCATTGCTGGTATTGTTGTGAGTTTTCTTCTGGCGCAGTATTCAGATAATAAAGGTATCCGCCGCAATATTATTTTATTCTGTTGTCTGATGGGCATCGGCAACTGTATTACCTTCGCCTTTTCACGCCACTACCTATTGCTTATCTCTGTGGGTATCTTTTTTTCCGCATTCACGTCAGCTGCAATGCCGCAGATTTTTGCTTCAGCACGCGAATATACCGACCATACCGGACGTAATGTCGTGGTATTCAACGGCATTCTCCGCGCACAGTTATCATTAGCATGGGTTATCGGACCGCCCTTATCCTTTACATTGGCAGTTAAATATGGTTTTACCGCCATGTATCTGAGTGCAGCGGCTATGTTCTTGGTTGCCCTCCTAATTATTTTTATGTTTTTTCCTGCTATCAGACGTTCTGCTCCAGCCAGCAAATCTTCAGAACCAAAAGAAAAAATATTTCGCAACCGCAACGTAATGTTTTTATTTATCGCTTCAATCTGCATGGGCACAGCCAATATGATGTATTTAATTGACATGCCGCTGTATCTGAACCAGATTTTGCCATCCGCCCCATCCCTGCCCGGACATTTGATGGGCGTAGCCGCAGCCATTGAAATTCCGGCCATGCTGGTGGCTAGCATGCTGGTACCACGTTTTGGAAATAAAAACCTAATTTGCTTTGCCGTAATATGTGGCATCATTTTCTATATAGGCATGATTATCAGTCAGAAAGAATGGATACTGATTGCGCTACAACTATTCAATGGCCTGTTTATCGGTATTGTAGCCAGTATTGGACTGATTTATTTTCAGGACCTGCTGCCAGGGCGGACGGGAGTAGCTTCAACACTATTTAATAACTGTATTTCGTGCAGCATCATTCTGGCCGGTATGTTGCAAGGCACCGCTTCAGCCAATTTTGGCCATCATTTAATTTATATCCTTGCTTTAATCATGGTATCGGTTTCCCTGATTTTCAGTCTAATAATTACCAATCCGGTACATAAAAAAACCAAACACTTAAAAAATTGATTCACACATCCTGAGCCATTTCTGGCCATCTTTCAGGCTGAACTAAACGGTTCAGCTTTTTTTACAGCATATACCTAAACTCAGATTTCTGTATGGCGAGCGCCCACCAAAAAAAGAATATATGCATAAATTAAGCAATTAAATAACCATATCAAATTAGTTTGCAATACTAATTACCAACATTAATACAGATAAAATTATATAATTCCACTCATTCAGCATTTAAAACCATAATTTTTGCACATGCATCTTTCGGTTGCATTGACAGTGCAAATTTAATCCCGTAACTTAACAGAAAAATCCAAATCTTTTTTTGGTTGAATAAATACAGTCAGTTAATGACATAGTTACATCGCATTACCATACATTCAGTATGCGAAAACACCAGCTCAGGCCGGTCTACATTTTTCTGGAGAGAATTTTATGAATCAAACAAGCAACGTGCGTCAGCGCCAGCTGGCTGCCGCCCCGCGTGGCGTCGGCTTTATGTGTGACTTTTATATTGATCACGCTAAAAATGCCGAATTTTGGACACCTGAAGGCAAACGTTATATTGATTTTGCCGGTGGCATCGGCGTACTCAATACCGGTCACCTACACCCTAAAGTTCAACAGGCTGTGGCCGACCAGTTGCAGAAATTTTCTCATACCTGCTTTAATACCGTGCCGTATGAGCTGTATGCCAAAGTCGCCGAAAAAATCAATGCACGTGCGCCCATCTCCGGCGATAAACGTACAATGTTTGTTACTTCCGGTGCCGAAGCAGTAGAAAACGCCATCAAAATTGCCCGGGCCTATACCAAACGGCGCGGCGTCATTGCTTTCAATGGTGCTTTTCATGGCCGTACCAATCTAACCATGGCTTTAACCGGTAAAATTGCCCCTTATAAAGTTGATTTCGGGCCATTTCCAGCCGACATCGTTCATGCGCCCTTTCCCAACGCTTTACATGGCGTGAGCATAGAGGATGCCCTTCATGGTCTGCATAATATTTTTAAATGCCATCTGGCCGCCAGCGACGTTGCAGCCATCATCATCGAAGTAGTACAAGGTGAAGGAGGCTTCAATGTTACCCCAAATGAATTCCTGCGCGCTTTACGACAGCTGGCAGATGAACACGGCATTGTGCTGATTTTTGATGAAATCCAATCTGGTTTTGCACGTAGCGGCAAGCTGTTCGCCACAGAATGGACAGGTGTTGAACCCGATTTAATGACTATTGCCAAATCTCTGGCCGGTGGATTTCCCTTATCCGGCGTAGTAGGCAAAGAAGTTATTATGAACGCACCGGTAGTCGGTGGTCTGGGTGGTACCTATGCAGGCAGCCCGCTGGGTCTGGCTGCGGCTGATGCTGTGATCGATGTGATTGAAACCGAAAAATTGTGTGAACGCGCCACAGTGCTGGGCAACCGTTTAAAGGAACGCTTCAACAGTCTGAAACAAACGATACCAGAAATTGCCGAAGTACGCGGCCCCGGCTCCATGGTTGCACTGGAACTAGTGAAAGCAGGCACGTCCGAACCCAATGCCGAAATGACCAAAAAAGTTCAGCAGTTAGCACTTGAAAACGGACTGATGATTCTCACCTGCGGCCAGTACTATAACGTCATCCGCTGCCTGTACCCGCTCACCATTGAAGACAATGTATTTGATGAAGCACTAAACATACTTGAAGCAGCCGTGCGTCAGGCTCAATAATAACTACTCAGCAAGCTGCCGGTGCTCACCGCATATTTGGCAGCCTGTAATGTCTGATACAGTTAATTTGGAAAAAAAATTATGCAACTGCATGATCCTGCACTTTTAAAAACCCAATGTCTGATAAATGGCCAATGGGTAAATGCTGATAACAGCGCTGTTATTTCCGTTATCAATCCGGCCAACGGACACAATCTGGCCGATGTACCACGCATGGGCGCCGCAGAAGCAAAACGTGCCGTCGCCGCGGCACAGGCTGCCTTGAAACCATGGCAGGCTAAATCAGCCAAAGAACGCAGTAATCTGCTGCGCCGCTGGTTTGAGCTGATGATGCAGCATCAGGAAGATTTAGGCATTATCCTAACCTCAGAACAAGGCAAACCTTTAGCCGAAGCCAAAGGTGAAATTGCCTATGGTGCATCTTATCTAGAATGGTATGCCGAGGAGGCTAAACGCATTTACGGCGACACCATACCAGCACCATCCAACGACAAACGCATTATGGTACTCAAGCAGCCGATAGGTGTGTGTGCCGCGATTACCCCGTGGAACTTTCCCAATGCCATGATTACGCGCAAAATTGCGCCGGCGCTGGCTGCTGGGTGTACTTTTGTTATCCGTCCTGCATCACAAACCCCGCTCTCTGCACTGGCTATTGCCGAACTAGCTCAACGTGCTGGTATTCCAGCCGGCGTAGTGAATGTTATCACTGGCAGCTCAAGTGAAATCGGCAAAGTACTTACCGAAGACGAACGGGTGAAAAAATTCAGCTTCACCGGTTCCACCGAAGTAGGCCGCAAACTGATTGCGCAATGTGCCGGCACCGTGAAAAAAGTTTCCATGGAGCTGGGCGGCAATGCACCATTTATCGTATTTAACGATGCCGATATCGATGCCGCCGTTGAAGGCGCAATGATTTCCAAATTCCGAAATGCCGGCCAGACTTGTGTCTGTGCCAACCGCTTATACGTACAAAGCGCAGTTTACGATGAGTTTGTCAGCAAACTGGCACAGGCCATCGCTAAACTGAAAATCGGCAATGGGCTAGAACAAGATGTCACTGTCGGCCCCTTGATTGACGCCAGTGCTGTAAACAAGGTTCAAGAACACATTGCTGACGCAGTAAGCAAAGGTGCAGAAATTGTAACCGGAGGTACTTCAGACCATCACGGCGAACTCTTCTTTCAGCCCACCCTGCTGAAAAATGTGACACAAGAAATGAAAGTGGCACGTGAAGAAACCTTCGGTCCGTTGGCACCGGTATTCCGCTTCGACAACGAAGAAGAAGTGGTCAGCTGGGCAAACGATACAGAATTCGGACTGGCCAGCTATTTTTACAGTCGAGACATCGGCCGTATCATTCGTGTCAGCGAAAATCTGGATTATGGCATGGTAGCCATCAATACCGGCCTGTTGTCGAATGAAGCTGCTCCATTTGGTGGCGTCAAACAATCAGGCCTTGGACGTGAAGGATCCAAATACGGCATTGAAGATTACCTAGAAATCAAATACATATTACTGGCCGGTATCGATCAGTAAATTCTGAATCTGCGGCAGCATCCTTTCATGCTGCCGCATTCCCCGCTGCAATTATAAAAATCCTGAATGCTTTGCATCAATCAGGAAGACTTTTTGCGGGCTGCAATTGACTTAATTAGTCTGTCTGGCACTGATTCTTTTAGAGGAGAAAACATTGAGTACATCATCAACATTAAAAAATGGACTGAAATCCCGTCACTTGACCATGATATCTATAGCTGGCGTAATTGGTGGCGCCCTTTTTATCGGTTCGGGTTCAGTAATTTTTCATACCGGTCCGGCTGCCATATTGGCTTATGCTGCTGGTGGTCTATTGGTGATGCTGATTATGCGAATGCTCGGTGAAATGGCCGTAGCTCATCCTGACAGTGGCTCTTTTTCCACATATGCCGATATTGCCATCGGCCGCTGGGCTGGATTCAGTATTGGCTGGCTTTACTGGTATTTTTGGGCTCTACTAATGGGCTGGGAAGCTTACGTAGCCGGTAAAATTCTTAACAACTGGTTTCCGCTGATACCCATTTGGGGCTACATGCTGGCAGTAACCATCGCATTAGTCATCATCAATCTAATGGATGTTAAAAATTACGGCGAATTTGAATTCTGGTTCGCCCTTATCAAAGTAGTCGCAATTGTTTTATTTCTGATTATAGGCAGTCTGGCCATCATGCATTTATGGCCATGGGGACAGGCAGATGCACAAGGATGGTCGCATTTAACCGGTCAGGGCTTTATGCCCAATGGCATCTCATCGGTGGTTACCGCACTGCTTGGGGTTATGTTTGCTTATATAGGAGCTGAAATCGTTACTGTTGCCGCTGCTGAATCCAGCCATCCAGCAACAGAAATCCGCAAAGCAACCAAATCCGTAGTCTGGCGCATTATTCTGTTTTATGTAGGTTCAATTTTTATCACCGTGTGCCTGATTCAATACAACGACCCACATCTGAAGGATGCCACTTGGGGCACATACAGCGTGGTACTTACTTCTCTCGGTATTCCACAGGCACGCCACATTGTTAACTTTGTTGTACTCACATCCGTACTCAGTTGTTTTAATTCCGCTCTATACACCTGCTCACGCATGCTCTATTCATTAGCCAAACGCGGCGATGCCCATCAAATAATGGCCTATACTTCAAAAAATGGCAGCCCACAAATTGGCGTATTAGTATCCTGTGTCTTTACCTTACTGGCCGTATACCTTACCGCTACAGCTAAAATGAATGTTTACGACGTATTGATGACCGCTACCGGCACCATTGCTCTGTATGTCTATCTGGCTATTAGCTTCTCACAATTATTTTTACGCAAAAAACTGGAAAAGCAGGGTAAAACCATTAATTTTAAAATGTGGTGCTTTCCTTGGCTCACCTATTTGGTTATCGCTCTGATCATTGCATCCATCATCACCATGATATTCGAAGGTACCTATAAATATGAAGTAATTTACACCAGTATATTGGCTGCCGTTATCCTGCTGATGGGCATGTTGGCTCAGGTATTCAAAATCGGCAGCCAAAAACTGTATTGAATAAATCAAATGCAACATAGCCTTGCATAGGATTTCATAATCCGAAAAATATTGATACAGCTTAACCAGACTAAATATATTGTGAATTTATTTACCATCACCAGCTGCAATTCAGTACACTATTCATTTTCAGATTCAACCTGAGCACAATGATTACACAAGAACAATGTCAGCAATGGGATGCCAGCGACAAACTGGCAGCATTTAAAACCCAGTTTGAATTACCACAAGGGATAATCTATCTGGATGGAAATTCTCTCGGCGCAAAGCCCCGTCAGTCCTCAGAGCGAGCACAGTCTGTAATTAATCAACAATGGGGCACAGACCTCATTAACAGCTGGAACAAAGCCGGCTGGTGGGATTTGCCGCTGCGGCTTGGCAACAAAATCGGCCAGCTCATAGGAGCTAAAGAAAATGAAACCGTCGTTACAGATACCACCAGCCTTAATCTTTTTAAAGTACTGGCAGCCGCGGTCGATATTCAGCAGCAAAAAGACAACCGCCGTAAAATCATCATAGCCGAACGTGATTCCTTCCCCACAGATATCTACATGATTGAAGGATTCATGGCGCTGATTAATCAGGGCTATCAACTCCAATTAGTCGATACACCGGCAGATCTGGCCGAAAGCATTAATCAGCATACTGCCGTAGTTGTGCTGTCACATGTCAATTATCGTACCGGCTACCTGCACGATATGGCATCCACCAATGAACTTGTGCATAGTCATGGTGCCCTGCTTATTTGGGACTTATGTCATTCCATCGGTGCCGTACCCATTGATTTAAATAGTAGTAATAGCGACTTTGCCATCGGCTGTACCTACAAATACCTTAATGGTGGCCCTGGTGCACCTGCCATGCTATGGGTACATCATCGCTATCAAACCGCATTCAGCCAGCCATTATCAGGCTGGTGGGGACACGAAAAACCGTTTGATATGGCAGTCAGCTATACACCTGCCGACAACATTCGTCGTTACCTCTGCGGTACACAGCCAATTGTCTCTATGAGCCTTATAGAGTGTGGCATTGATATCTTCCTCCAAACTGATATGCAAGCCGTACGACACAAATCACTGCAACTGACCGATTTACTCATCAACCTCACTGAGCAGGAATGTGCCGGCCTTGGACTTACCTTGATTACCCCGCGCAAACATGAGCATCGCGGCAGTCACGTTAGCCTACGCCATCCACATGGTTATGCCATTGTACAGGCTCTGATTGCCCGCGGGGTAATTGGTGACTATCGCGAACCCGAAGTAATCAGGCTCGGCGTCACACCGCTATACCTGAGCTATACCGATATCTGGCAGGCTGTTCAGCATTTGAAACAAGTATTGATCAATCAGGAATGGGCACAGCCTAAGTTTCATATACGTGGACAAGTAACCTGATAGACCGTTCTTTCATTCAGTCAGCTAAAAGCCGAGCGTGAATCTTCTGCTCGGCTTGTGCATCTCATCCTGAGGAAAAAAGATGAGCAATTTCGAGCGTATACAGTCGCGGGAAACCGGCCTGCATAAAAAACTATCTGCCAGCCAGATGAGCATGATTGCCATTGGCGGTGCCATTGGTACCGGCTTGTTTTTAGGCAGCAAATTTGCTATCGGCTTTGCCGGCCCTGCAGTAATTATCAGCTATACCCTTGGCGGACTAATTGCATTGGCACTTATGGGCTGTCTGGCAGAAATGACCGTCCAGCACCCCACATCCGGCTCATTTGGCGCTTATGCTGAATTCTATCTGCACCCACTGGCCGGCTTTCTGGTACGCTACAGTTACTGGGCTTGCATCGTATTAGCCGTGGGTACAGAAGTCACCGCCATTGCCGAATACATGAAATTCTGGTTTCCGCAAGTAGATTCTTGGGTATGGATAGCCCTGTTTTCCTGCTGTTTGATTGGCGTCAATGCTTACAGTGTTAAAGCATTTGGTTCAGTAGAGTACTGGTTCTCAACCATCAAAATATTTGCCATCACAGTATTCATTTTGCTGGCAGTAGCTGTATTGGTATCGCAAGGCAGTATCATCCGCATTGAGCACAATCTGTTTGGCAATGGCTTTGCCCCGCACGGATTTTCGGGTATTTGGACAGGAGTGATTATTTCGATATTCAGCTATCTGGGCATCGAAATGATTGCCATTGCCGCCGGAGAAGCCACTCACCCCGAGCAAGCTGTAAAAACAGCTTTCAAAGGTACACTAGCGCGACTGTTGATTTTCTACTTACTTGCACTCAGTCTGATAGTAATGCTGGTACCATGGCAGGAACTAATCAAAACAGGTAGTACCAGCCCCTTTGTAACTGTCATGCAAAACGTCGGCATTCCTTATGCAGACAGCATCCTTAATTTTATTGTTATCGTGGCTGCACTTTCCGCAATGAATAGCATGCTCTACATCGCCACACGTATGATGTTCAGCCTGTCTCGCGCCAACGAAGCACCACAAATACTCGGTAAAGTAAAAAGCAACGGTGTGCCATTGAATGCGCTGGCTTTATCTTCCGCGGGAATTGCTGTAGCGGCTCTGGTATATATGTTTAAACCAGAAAGCGCTTTTCCAGTAATGATAGCATTATCTATGTTTGGTGCTTTATTCAGTTGGGGAGCCGTATTTTTGACCCATCTGTGTTTTCGTATCCGCATGCAGAGACAGCATCAGACACTAAAATTTCGTGTACCCGGATTTCCTTATATTACACTGGCCGGTTTAATATCCATCATCAGTATTCTGATAACAACATGGTTTACACCGATTTTCCACGCCACTCTTCTATTTGGTCTTCCTTTTCTAGTGTGCTTAGTACTAACCTATCTCATTCAGGCATGTCATAAAAAAAACACAGCAAAGTAACCCTTTCTTATTCAAATACAAAAGCAGCTTCGAGGCCTTACTCTGAAGCTGCTTTTATATTTCTTAAACATTACCACATATTATTACAAATAGATAAAATATAATTTTCTTAATATACTAAATCAAAATATGCTTTTCAAAGGCAATATAATGAATAATATTTGCACATTTATCTAAAAAATTGTCATTACTACTTCAGCACAAACTTATCATTTATTCAAAATATATAATTCGACTATTTATTTTATGAGAAAATAGAATCAATAAATATATGACGAAAATATATACCGAATAAATATCAACTAAAGTTTCACAATCATGAGTAGAGTATTATTCAGTCAGCTTAAAACACTCCTTCAAATATATTAAAAGATTTGGATTTCTTCACCCGGTGTAAATAATAAGCCGGATTGGCAAGTACCATTGAGCTAAACATATTTACAAAAATTATAATCGAATTTTTTCCACCAATAGCAGAAAGAAAAGCATCAATAAATATTAAGAGAAACAACAAGACAATAGCTTTCCGCCACATGCCTGTACATAAAAAATACAGTGGACCGAAAAATAATGAACCTATATTATTTGCTAATATAAAACGCTTACCCATAGGTAAAGCTTTAAATGCCTCTTTAAATCTTGATGCATTTTTACGTTCAGGCAAACCATTTTCTTCATAAAATTCAAATCTGAATTGCCAAGCTTTGCTTAAACCCCAATTAGAAAAAGCAAAATTTTTCTGACTATTATCATCCATCGTTTCACCTAAAACTATTGTTAAAAAAATAGAATTTTCATTACATTTAATAACGGATAATATTTCAATTTAACCAATTTTTCAATCTATCCTATTATTTTATTTACTGATATTTGAAATTTTGATTCAAAAATAGTCATATTTATATTTTAGAAGATAATAACTCTTGCCTCTGCCATTATCTGCATCAAACATGAAAAAATTCAATTCATAGCCATTAATACAAATAGCATCACTCAGCAATATATTGAAATCAAAAAATTACTTAGACATAAAAAAGCTGCCTTAAATAAGGCAGCTTAGACTAAAAAATCCTATTACTGATTCATCGTAAGTAACAAATGATTCATACGTTTCACAAATGCAGCCGGATTTTCCAGCTTACCGCCCTCAGCCAACAGTGCCTGGTCATAAACCAGTTCAGCCAACTCGTTACGCTGAGCTTCGTCTTGTTCCACAGCAATTTTCTTAATCAGCGGATGTTCGGGGTTAATTTCCAGCGTAGGTTTCGTATGCGGAATTTGTCCGGCAGCACCCGAAGCCTCAAGCATGCGTGCAAGATGCTGGCTCATATCATGCTCACCTACTACCAAACAGGCTGGACTATCTGTCAGCCGTGCAGTTGCCCGCACAGCTTCCACCTTATCGCCCAGTACAGTCTTGATCTGTTCTACCAATTCTTTATTGTCTTCTTCGGTTTTTGCCTGTGCCGCTTTTTCTTCCTCATCGGCCAAATTACCCAGATCCAGTGATCCTTTGGCCACACTCACCAGAGCCTTACCATCAAATTCCGGCAGACTATTCACTACCCATTCATCCACACGGTCAGTCAGTAGTAATACCTCAACACCTTTTTTCAGGAAGATTTCCAAATGTGGACTGTTTTTTGCTGCGGCATAACTATCGGCGGTAATGTAATAAATCTTTTCCTGACCTTCCTTCATGCGGCCAATATAATCAGCTAGTGAAACATTTTGCTCACTACTATCATTATGGGTGGAAGCAAAACGACACAAACCAGCAATCTTTTCCTTATTACTGAAATCTTCAGCAATACCTTCTTTCAGCGTATTCCCGAATACCTGCCAGAATTCAGTATATTTTTCCGGCTGGTTTTTCTTCAAATCTTCAAGTAACGACAAAACTTTTTTCACACTACCTGCACGAATCGCATCCAGATCACGGCTTTCCTGCAGAATTTCACGTGATACATTCAGTGGTAGATCACTGCTGTCTATCACGCCACGGATAAAACGCAAATAAGAAGGCATTAGCTTTTTTGCGTCATCCATAATAAATACACGTTTCACATACAACTGCACCCCATGCTTGGGTTCACGTTCATATAAATCAAATGGTGCATGTTTAGGGATATACAGCAAACCCGTATACTCATGCCGGCCTTCTACCCGAAAATGAGTCCATGCCAACGCATCATCATAATCATGTGAAACATGACGATAAAATGTCTGATACTGCTCATCACTGATTTCATTTTTCGGGCGTTGCCACAGCGCCTGCGCCTGATTCACCACCTCCAGCTCATCAGATGGTTTTACATTACCTTCTTCATCATATTCCGGTGCTTTTTTCATATAAATCGGCACAGAAATGTGGTCACTGTAAGTCGTCACAATGCGACGCAAAGTCCAGTCAGACAGCAAATCCTTCTCATCTTCTTTCAGATGTAAAATCACATCAGTACCACGAGAAGCTTTGCTAATCGGCTCAACAGTAAATTCACCGTCACCGGCACTTACCCAGCGCACCCCTTCATTTTCAGCCACACCAGCTTTACGACTTTCAACAGTTACGCTGTGGGCCACAATGAAAGCAGAATAAAAGCCCACACCAAACTGGCCAATCAAATTGGCATCTTTCTTATCATCACCTGTCAGCTTTTCCAAAAACGCTTTGGTACCCGATTTGGCAATCGTACCCAGATGCTCGATCACATCTGCTTCACTCATACCAATACCATTATCAGAAACCGTAATCGTTTTGGCTTCCGCATCCGCAGTTACCGTGATTCTGAATTCAGCATCATCACCGAGCAAAGAAGCATCATTCAATGATTCAAAGCGCAACTTATCACAGGCATCGGCCGCATTGGAAATCAGCTCCCGCAAAAAAATCTCTTTATTACTGTACAAAGAGTGAATCATCAGCTGTAACAACTGTTTAACTTCAGTCTGAAAACTGTGTGTTTGTTTCATAATTGTTCTCGAATTAACCAAAAATAATTGTTGTTAGATAAAAATAAGGGCAGCCCGATTCAGTTTCAAGCCAAACAGCTAATCAAATCCGCAGCAATCTAAAGTATAAAATTCCACGGTTCACAAACAGAAAATACCCCTGTACTCGTTTCACACAAAACTAATTGCTACAATATCACCTTTACACAAGTCTACTTAAACAGACACAACATCATGAACACACATCACTGTCTGCCTGATACAAGGGCATTTCCAACTGATCCAGTCAAAAACGACCTGCTCATGCATGCAGCCAGCTTGGCCAACCCAACATCCAAAGCACAGACCACCCTTGCCCGCGAAAGTCTGCATGTAGAAATCAGCCGCATGCTGGCCCAAAACCATTACACCAACCTCGCCGTAGCCTTGTCCATGGCAGCCAGCAGCAAGATATACAACATCCTCTGGGAAAGCCTAGAAAACGTCTTACAGGCACACACACCCACAGAAGTACAATGGCTCGCACTGCCTGTCATCGTTGTAGGTGGAGCCAAAGAAAATATACGTCTTCCCGACACTATCCCAGTAACTGCCATAGCTGAAATCTTTAAAAACCAACCATGGACAGATGCTTGGCAAACCATTCACTGGGCACCTCATCTCATTAATGACACCACTCTGACCCACATCAAGGCCAGTCAATGGTTCGCTGCCAAGCAAAATCCACAAAGCGCTGCAGAATTTCTCAGTCAGCTGCCGCACACCCCGCTTATAGTGGAAACGGGCCAGTCAGTACAAGTATTTTACGCACTTGGCTTTGCCGGCTCAGACATCCTACCAGCCCTCGGCCATCAGCTAGCAGATACCGCCCTACCCCTGATGCAGGTTTGGCAAACCCATCTAGCCAGTGCCGGAGCCACATTATTTACTAATCCGCTGCCACCGCAATCACCACTCAATGCCTTACGCAGCGGCAGTGCTATGCGTTTGCGTATGGCGTGTGATGTATTTACCACCAATGCCATCCGTTCTATTCGCTTGCAAAGCCCGCGCGTGGGCGTGGTTATCGCAGCACAAGATGGTGGCAATATCCTGTTTGGATTCAACGCTACCGACAGCGCATTCGAACTTCAGCCGCAGATTTTCCGCTGGCCGCTTACTCAAGCGGATGATATCGATACCATCGTACAAAATTTCATAGATTTACTGGCCGAATGCCATGTTGAAAACATCCACCTACTGCATGAGCCCATCAGTGCGCAAGCACAACTACCCAGCTATGCCCAATCCATCAACATGATCGGGCATAATCCACTATTTCCGCGGAGCCACTGACATGCCGGTCACCAAAGTATTATTTGTCTGTTTAGGTAACATCTGCCGTTCACCCATGGCCGAACATATCCTGCGCAAACTCGTAGCAGAAAAAGGGCTGAGTGAACAAATTGAAATAGCCAGTGCCGGTACATCCGGCTGGCACAACGGCGAAGACATGCATCAAGGCACAAAACAAATTCTCAGTGTTCATAATATCAACAGCGATGGATTTCAAAGCAGCGAGGTCAGGCCAGAAGATATCGCCATTTACGATCATATCATCGCCATGGATGACAAAAATCTACATGATTTAGCCCGTATTTTCGGCGATAGCCGTCCAGACAAAGTTTACAAAATTACCGACTTGCTACCAGAAAGTGAATACGATTATGTCCCCGATCCCTATTTCAGCGGCAATTTTAGCGAAACCTACACCATCATCCATGCAGGCTGCATTGCATGGTTAAATCATTGGCAACGCCAACATATACAAAAACTCTAGCTTGCTTCATCTCAATACAAACCATAGAGCAGCCTACTCAATAAAAAAGCAATATGGTAAAATTAATACCATATTTCAATTATTTGATGGCGTTAAAACCTGCCAAAGCCAAAAGCTTTGGCATTGTTTTGATACATAAAATCATCATAGAAACAAGGATTTTAAAATGGCAGGACACAGCAAGTGGGCCAATATCCAGCATCGTAAAGGGCGTCAGGATGCCAAACGCGGCAAAATCTTCACCCGCCTGATTAAAGAAATTACCATTGCCGCCAGACTAGGTGGTGGTGATCCATCAGCCAATCCGCGTCTGCGTCTGGCAATGGACAAAGCCACCGATGCCAACATGCCTAAAGACAATATTCAGCGTGCCATAGACAAAGGCACTGGCAATCTCGAAGGTGTCGAATATGTAGAACTGCGCTATGAAGGGTATGGTACAGGTGGTGCTGCAGTGATGGTAGACTGCCTCACCGACAACAAAACCCGTACCGTAGCCGATGTACGCCATGCCTTTACCAAGCACGGCGGCAATCTGGGTACAGATGGTTCTGTAGCCTTTCAGTTTGCTCATCAGGGCTATTTACTCTTTAGCCCCGACGTTGATGAAGATAGCCTCATGGAAGCCGCCCTCGAAGCCGGTGCGGATGATGTCATCATACAGGAAGACGGTTCAAAAGAAGTCATTACAGAGCCTTATCAGTACAGCAGCATCAAAGAAGCTCTCGAACAAGCAGGATTTCATGCTGCTGACGGCGAAGTCACCATGCGTCCGGTCAACGAAACGGTACTAGAAGGTGAAGAGGCAGAAAAAATGCAACGCTTACTTGACGCTCTCGAAGATCTCGACGACGTTCAGAACGTCTACACCACCGCGGTACTGGAAACCGAATAAAGCCAAACGGACTGCTATCCAGTCCGTTTTTTCTTACCTCCCCTCAACAGGCACAAAACGCTCAGATTCATGCAAGCCACTACCCAATTTTTTCAAACTGCTTCTGCCGGAGAATGTGCCGAAGTTCTCGATTTTTGGTTAAATGAATGCAGCATAGATGAAGCACCGGATACAGCAACCATACAGCAATGGCAACAGCTATTTTTACAGCGCGGCAATAAATTCATTCGCCTAGCATCTTTGTGCCAGCAATGGCTCAGCGAAGCAGAATCCCGATGAAAGCTACCATTTATTTCAACAAATGGCTGCTCATTGCCATCGTGTGGTTTCTAGCTAGCATTTATTTTCTGTTTTTCAAATCCAGCGGCACTCCTGTGCCTATTCCACAGTTCGATAAAATCTGCCACTTCGGCCTGTTTTTTGGCCAATTCTGGTTAATGGCCAAAGCCTGTTTCAGTGCTGGTTTCACCATACCCCAACGTCTGCTTCTCATCAGCGCCATTATCTGGGCAGCCACCAGCGAAGTCATTCAAGCACTGTTTACCACCCGCAATGGCGATATAATGGATGCCATTGCCGACCTTAGCGGTGCCATACTCGCACTATGGCTGGCTCAACAAATACAAACTGCTCGCCGCAACGGCAGCAGGGAGAAATACTAATAATGGATACTGACATCAACGTTTACCGGCAGCGACGCCAACATGTACTTAGTCAAATTGGCGAAGATGGAGTGGCTATTATTTTTGCCGCACCCGAACAAAGACGCAGTAACGACACCGAATACCCTTACCGACAGGATAGCTATTTTCATTATCTCACCGGTTTTCCCGAACCTGGTTCAGCCCTGATTCTCAACGGGCGCGAGCACAGCGCTACCTTACTGTGCCACAACAAAGACCCCGGACATGAAATCTGGAATGGTTTCCGCTATGGCTACAGCGCTGCGCGCGAAGTATTTGCGTTTGATTGCGCCGATGACATCGGCCAGTGGCCGGCTTACCTCAAAAAAGCCCTGTCCGGCCATCGCCACCTGTTTGCCCTCTGGGGACTCTATCACGACAATGATTCTAAAGTGCAGGAATTATGGTATGAAATTGCTCGCATAGCTAATTACCGCAAAACCAACGGCAGTACAATCGCACCTGAGAGCATGGTGAATCTTGCCACCATACTCGACCCTATGCGCCTAATAAAAGATGAGCACGAACAAAAAATCATGCGCATCGCTACCGAAATCAGCGCACAAGCACACATACGAGCCATGCAGACCACACGTCCGGGGCAATTCGAGTATCAGGTAGAAGCAGAAATCCTGCACGAATTCATGCAGCGCGGAGCACGTTTTCCCTCCTACAACAGCATCGTAGCCGGTGGCAAAAACGCCTGCTGTCTTCATTACGTCAGCAATAATTGCCAGCTTAAGCCAAATGAGCT
Source organism: Snodgrassella alvi (assembly GCF_040741455.2). Classification (NCBI taxonomy): domain Bacteria; kingdom Pseudomonadati; phylum Pseudomonadota; class Betaproteobacteria; order Neisseriales; family Neisseriaceae; genus Snodgrassella; species Snodgrassella alvi. The sequence goes on along the minus strand of NZ_CP160328.2, from coordinate 2,172,151 downwards.
ACTTATGATTGACGCCGGTGCTGAGTATCAAATGTACGCCGGCGACATTAGCCGTACCTTTCCCATAAACGGCCGTTTTACAAGTGCTCAAAAAGATGTTTACGACATCGTACTGGCGGTGAATCAAGCCAGCATAGCTTCCACAGTCAAACAAGCAAACTGGCAAACTATCAGCACTGCGGCTATCCAAATGCTTACTCAAGGACTAATCGATCTAGGCTTACTGCATGGCAGTCTGGAACAAAACATCGAAGCGCAGACTTACCGCCGTTTTTACATGCATGGCCTTGGCCACTGGCTAGGTCTAGATGTTCATGATGTGGGTGGCCGTTTCGATAATCAAGAACAACCCATACTACTACAGCCAGGCATGGTCACCACTATAGAGCCCGGTTTGTACATCAGCGCCGCAGATGATATACCAAAAGCATTTCACAATATAGGCATCCGCATCGAAGACAACGTATTGGTAACGGAAAACGGCAATGAAGTCCTCACTGCCTCCGTACCCAAAACCATTCCTGAAATTGAAGCGTTAATGCAACATTAACTTAGCATCTCAGATACATCAGCGTATAAAAAAGCAGCCAGTTATTGAACTGGCTGCTTTTTTCAGCTTAAAGCATTAATGATTGATTTGTCGCGCTGCCAGCTCCTGCTGAGCTGTGGCAACCACATTACTGCCAAACAAAGCATTGACATCCGCTTCATCAAATACATAACGTTCATGACAGAAATCACAGTTCACCTCTACACTGCCTTGCTCAGCTACAGCTTCACCCACCTCTTGTCCTCCCAGCAATAATAACATATCGCTAACCTTGCCACGCGAACAAGTACAGGCAAACTCCACATTTTGCGGTGAAAACAGCCGTACATCATGTTCATGAAACAGGCGAAAAAGTAAAGTCTGCACATCCAAATTTAACAACTCATCCGCTGTCAGAGTTTCTGCCAGAGCACACAATTCAGCCCAGCTATCATCATTGATATCTTGTTCAGGCAGCCTCTGCAATAACAACCCACCTGCCTTTGATTCATCTGCGGCCAGCGTAATATGCGTGGCCAGCTGCTCAGAACGCGCCATATAATTCATCAGCATCTGTGCAATACTGTTTCCGGCTAGCTCCACTATACCCTGCCAAGATTCACCCTGAGCTGGCTGTAAAGTCAGCACAAACATACCGCCCTCACCCAGCAAATCCACGAGCGACATATTTTCATCGATTTTTGCAGACTCATCCCAGCGTGCTGTAGCTCGGCAGGTAGCAGCTGATGTAGCTTCAGCAACGAGCATCTTCAGCACACCTTTACCCTGCACCTGTACAATCAGATTACCATCAAACTTCAGATTGCTCGCCAGCAGCACCGCTGCAACAGTCAGCTCACCCAAAGCACGGTGAATCGCCTTAGGATAAGCCTTATTCTCTGCTACATGCTGCCATACTTCTTGCAAATTCATATGCAGACCACGCACCGGACAATCATCAAACACAAATCGTGTTAACTGATCCGCCGATATCAACTTAGTTTCTGCCATCATCAAAACCCCGACAAAATAAAGAATTAATATGGCTGCTACTACATAAAAATCAAGTTACATACCTCAATACAAACAATCTGCAAAACTCATTTTTTTAAGCAAACATCAGTTTGCCTCACAACCTTTAAAACCATCACATATACACTTATAAAAAAATCTTCTCCCATTCCTAAATCAAAAATAATAAGTTTAAACTGAAAAAATCAATTTTAAATAATCTTAAATAGATATAAATCTTAAAAACATAAATTCAATTAACACATACTTTAAAATATTTAATTCAGAATTAACCTTAGCACTAACAAACATCCATACCAATAGATAGTAAAAATTCATTAGAAATATTAATAGAAACACAATAAAAAATTAAATATTTCAATATACTAATCCATAATATAACTTGATGGAATAAAACATTTGTGTTATTTTAACAATTCATAACACCAATTAAACACCTATACCTATGAAAAACGAATTGGAGAACGCAATAGAATTTCGTCCAAAATTACCCAAGTCTCATCGGGTATAGACTAACCAACACTCATTTAAAAATTCAGCATAAAAACAGCTGAAATCATTTCTCCCAAGCAACGCAGATATCAGGAAATAATTATGTCCGACATACAAAATACAACAGAAATGAACACCATTATCTTATCTGAAGACAATTGCTATCAGCCAGATCGGCAGTGGAAAAGTGATCGTTATATATTTCAGGGCAGCCAAGGTAAACAGTTTATCCTTTCAGACTGGGGTATTTCTGAATTACCTTTTTTAAATCAATGTAATGAACTTGTACTAAAAGGCGCAAAGGCTTCAGATATTGTATTCACTCGCGAAGATGACGATTTAATCATCCATCCTTATGGCAACGCAGACAGCATCAGGCTACCGAGTTATTTTTTGAGCCCCCTGTACCGTGCATTCACTATTATCTCTGAAGATAAAATACTAGATGTGGTGGATGTAGCCTTAGGCGTGGCACAACAGACGGGCCAAAATGTAGCAGAAATTCTGAATCAACTCAAACAGGGGGAAGTAGAATCTGCTTCAGTGGAAGGGGATACATTAGGCCAATGGCCACTTAATAATACTGTGCCTGCTACCCACTTAATTGGAGGCAAAGGTAACGATACATTATATGGCTTAGGGAGCTATAGCATTCTTGAGGGTGGAGATGGTGATGATTATATAAGCGTTGAAAACTCAGAATATACTTTCATAAATGGTGGAAAGGGTAATGACTATATAAAGACCACTGCCCGAAACAGCTTATGTTTATTCGAAAAAGGTCATGGGCAGGATATTGTTGATGCTGCAGCATACGACAATTATGATTTTAAATACATGAATGAATTTGTATTTAAGGGTGCATCTGCTGATCAAGTACAGTTTATTCAACAAGGAGATAATCTCCTTGTTAAAGCTTATGGCAATGAAGATGTTGTCACTATTTTGAATTTCTTTATTTATGAAAAGGACGATTTCAAATTTACTTTTGATGATCGCTCATTAACCGCTAAAGATATTCCGGCCGATATCAAAGTTATACCTGCCATTGATACCAGCTCTGACAATGTAGCACTTGATGATAATGACCCAAGGCAATATGACGATCTGGTTTTAACTGGCACCGCTGGAGAAGATTTCTTATACGGAAGAAAAGGAAACGATATTCTGACTGGCGGCAGTAATACTGATAGCCTAATGGGTGGCGATGGAAATGATATTTTAGATGGTGGCAGCAACAATGATTATCTGGATGGCGGAAACGGAGATGATATTCTGATTGGTGGTACCGGCAACGATATGCTTTCCGGCGGTACTGGCAACGATACATATATTTTTGGCGCCAAACACGGAATGGATTCTATCTATGAATCTGAGTTTTTAGATGGAGAAATGAATACTCTAAATTTCACCGAATATAACAGTAATGAGCTTTGGTTCAATTTATTCCAAGGCCAGCTAACCATTACACATATTGGTTCATGTGATCAGGTAGTGGTAAGTATGTGGGGAGACTATTCTAACTCTGACCATTACAATATTGTTACTGCTGATGGCAAACAGATAGGAGCCAGCCAAATTAAACAACTGGTTGATGCTATGGCTACATTTGACACAGCTCATGGGATTGATCGTCATGATTATAACAATCAAGCAAACTTATTATTATCAGCTGATATGGTTAGCCAGATGCAGCAATTTACCCAACAATCCCAAGTTTCTTCCATGTGGGGATAAATAGTTACACGTATTTTGTTCAATCACACCTGCCATTTCCATAATGGCAGGTTAATTTATTGCTACCAAAATCTCGGTGTAGATACTAAAAATGATGAGATGTTAGCAAATAATAGTAATAAATATCCTGATAGATGGTACACGTATGATTAGCTATATAAAAGTTCAGGAGCTAATCACTATTTCTTTGCCTTTAATCATAGACAAATTCACTAGAGCGGCATAAAGAAGTAGATTATATTAGTAAGCTGATTAGTTTTATTACTTAACAGTATTGCTATTAAGTTATATTTATATCTGATTACACATCAAAACAAATAAAACACCGTTATTTCCAGATATCTCAAATCCAAATCAGCCTTAGTCTTTGCCATTTTTACAGTATTCTTCTTTTTTCTAGTTATATAAATCAGAATTAACAGTGAATATCTATAGCCTTAAAACTAATATAAAATTACAAGAATAGATATATATTTTTTTGTATCATCTAAATTTTATGCTAATTTATCCAGCAATATGACCGGAGACATCAGTATGAGAAATTTATTAATAACGTATACTAAAACTGTCTGCTTATCTGGCCTACTTTTGCTTACAGGGTGTTCTGATAATAATAAAGATAATGCAGCCAAACACCAAACCATACCTTTCGTCAATCAAGACCGGTTTGGCCGCTTTGATTCCATCGGTAATCTGGGGGGTAAACCGGTCAGTATTCCCAGTGGCGTTCTTTATACTGAAGTGAGCTATATTGGTGCCACAGAAAATTTTGATCAAAGCAGTATAAATAAGCAACCGCCTATTACCTATCAGATGCCTATAAAAGAATTAGATTTTGATTATCGACTAACCGATGGTGCAGTAAAAAGCAAAAACGAACAAACTGATAGTGATTATAAACAAGATATCAAAATCTTAATTCCAAAGGCCAAGCATTTTCCATGGGGTTATACTAATGTATATAACTTATTCAGCCCCAATCAACCAAGAACTTTCAACCAGTGGTTTAATAATATTCTGAAATCGACAAAAGAAACTTGGAATTTTGAATATTTCAAACAGGCAAATAAAATATTTGGCTTAACCTATTATCAGGCCAATAACGGTATAAACCCTAAAACCAATCAACCATGGGAAGATAATATTATCGGAAATGATTTATATATTTATCAGGATTCAAATAATGACATTAAAACCCTAATCCTTTGCGATACGGTCGGTCAGATAAAATATTGTAAGCATGATTTTTTCATCAAAAATTTTCCGGTAAAAGTCAGTATTAGTTACGACCGTACCTATCTCAAGTTATGGCAACAAACCGAAAAAAATATCGCTGCCATACTGGATAGCTGGGTGGTGACTAATGATGGCAAATTAATTAAAAAACAGGCAGGCAAGGTATAAATTGAAACAGATGCATACCCTTTATACCACTAATTGAAGTAATGATTTTTGGAACAATGCATGTAATATTGATACAACCTCATTCAGCCAATTTGCCATTTTTTAAAAGAAATTCCGGTTTGCTTGCTATTTTACGCTAATTATATTCAGTAGATAGCATATATATTAAAAACATAATAATCCATTTAGCGTTAATATTTTATTACATTAGTTAATTTTTGTGTATATTTTTGTTTGCATTATCTTAAAATTATGCTAATTTGTACTTTAGTCTGATAGGAGACATCAGTATGAGAAATTTATTGATTTCGTATGCTAAAGCTGTCTGTTTAACTGGCCTGCTTTTGCTGTCTGGCTGTTCTGATAAGGATAAAGACAAAGCCAAACAGCAGCCGGTACCTTTCATTAATCAGGACCGATTTGGCCGCTATGATTCCATTGGTAATCTGGGCGGTAAACCAGTCAGTATTCCTGACGGCGTAGTACTTCACTGGGTACGTTATGTTGGAGACCCTGGTGATTTTGATGCCAGCAAAAAAGCACAAGAATACAAACGTCCGCCTATTACCTATCAGCTACCCATTAAAAGCTTTGGTTTGTTTTATCGCCTTACTGATGGTGCGCTGATGAGCTATAAAGAACAAACCGAAATAGATTATTTGCATGATAATAAAACTTTAATTCCTGAAGGTAAGCCCTTTCCGTGGGGACATACGATTGTTTATAATTTAGTAAGTCCTAAGCAATTCAAAAATTATAATCATAGGTTTAAAAATATTTTAAAATCGTCAAAAGAAAGCTGGGATTTTGAATATTCTAAGCAGCCTAATAAAGTATTTGGCTTAACCTATTTCCATGCCAATAACGGTATAGACCCCAGTACCAATCAGCCATGGACTGATAATATTGCAGGACGGGATCTCTATATCTATCGAGATGCTAATAATAACATTAAAACCCTTATCCTTTGCGATATTGTTGGTCAAGTACGATCTTGTCATCATGATTTTTTTGTTAGTAATTTTCCAGTAAAAGTTAGTATAAATTATGACCGGCTCTATCTGAAACTATGGCAGCAAACCGAAAAAAATTTCGCTGCCATTCTGGATAGCTGGGTAGTCACTAATGATGGCAAATTAATTAAAAAGCAGGCTGGCAAGGTATAAATCTAAAAGATGCATACCCTTTACACCACTGACTGCAGAAATTATTTTTAGAACAATACATGCATAACTGATATAACCTCATTCAGCCAATTTGCCATTTTTTAAGAGAAATTCCGGTTTGCTTGCTATTTTACGCTAAATATATTCGGTAGATTGCATATATATTAAAACGTAATAATCTATTTAGAGTTAATCTTTAATTACATTAGTTAATTTTTGTGTATGTTTTTGTTTGCATTATCCTAAAATTATGCTAATTTATATGTTAGTCGGTTAGAAGACATCAGTATGAGAAATTTATTGATATCGTATGCTAAAGCTGTCTGTTTAACTGGCCTGTTTTTGCTGTCTGACTGTTCTGATAAGGATAAAGACAAAGCCAAACAGCAACCGGTACCTTTCATTAATCAGGACCGATTTGACCGCTATGATTCCATTGGTAATTTGGGCGGTAAACCAGTCAGCATTCCCGGTGGTGTGGTATCTACTTGGGTGCGCTACGTCGGTGATCCCGGAGATTTTGATGCCATCAGAAAAGCCAGAAAATATAAGCGCCCACCTATTACTTATCAGCTACCAATCGAAAGTTTTGGATTTGTATATCGCCTTACCGATGGCGCAGTTTTAAGCAGGAAAGAACAAACTGATATTGATTATATGCATGATAACAAAACTTTGATTCGTATAGGTCAGCCTTTTCCATGGGGTGATACCATTGTTTATAATTTATATGGCCCTGAACAACTTAAAACTTATGATTATAGGTTTAAAAATATTATTGAATCGACAAAAGAAAACTGGAATTTTGAATATTCTAAACAAAAGAATAAGGTATTTGGCTTAACCTATTACCAAGCCAATAACGGTATAGACCCCAGTACCAATCAGCCATGGACAGATAATATTGCAGGACGTGATCTGTATATCTATCGGGATGCAAATAATAACATTAAAACCCTTATCCTTTGCGATATTGTTGATCAAGTGAAACTTTGTGAACATGATTTTTTTATTAGTGATTTTCAAGTAAAGGTCAATATGAATTATAACCGTACCTATCTCAAACTATGGCAGCAAACTGAAAGAAATATCGCTTCCATACTGGATAGCTGGGTGGTGACTAATGAAGGCAAACTAATTAAGAAACAGGCAGGTAAGTAAAATTTCCCGACTACGGGATGATATGTATTATTAACTATTGATGAAAGGGGATGAAATATGTCTCAGCCAGCGCTATTAACCAAACAAGAACTTGATGCATGGAGTAAAAAAATCAAAACTGGAAATTTAGCTGCTATCGGCGAAGTGTATCAGGCACTGCGGGATAAGGGCTATGATTATGCCGGCTGGGCAATTGGCGTAGCCACCGGCGACAGCATCACCGGCAATGGGGCGCTGGCATTTATGCAAGCAGTAGCCAAAGATAATAAACAGGTCCTTACACAAGCAAGAGTGGATAGCGTGCGCCGCGATATGGCTTTGGGTTATTTAGATATTTTGCAAAAAAAACTAGATGATGGAGAAGGTAGCGAAGATATTGACTATGAAGAAATGTTTGATTTTCACTCAGAAGTTTTTAAAAATAATAACCTTGATATTAGCTACTGGACACTGTATGCCCCGATGTCAATTATCCAGAAGAATGCTTCAATCACCCGAGCTGACGGAACCATGATTAAAGGTGTTCAGGTTGCTAAAAATATGTGGGAAAACATTCGTAAAACCAAAGGAGAAGTTGTCAGTGGCGGGTCGATAGTAAGTTTAGAGCTGTACAATATTATGCTGGATGCCAAGAATGGCTATATTTATGTAGATAAATCCACAGGGAATGTAGTTTCCAGAAAAACAATCATTCGCACATTTACTTATTCACTTAGCCTATCTACAGGGGTGCTGGGCGAGATACTAAACAAGCCTGAGTTACCTGAACTGATAGCAGATAAGCTTGGTTTTAAAAAAATTGCCATTTCTGGCAAGGAACAACAGCAGGCACTGAAATGGTGTCGCGATACGGATATCGTAGCCGCAGGAATGGGGATAAGCGCAGAAGCGCTGGAACATAATGTGTTCAGTTTATCCAGCCATAGCTGGTATGATAAATATACCTCGCCGGAAAATAAGCTTACTGGGGAATTTTTCAGCAATAGCCACACTTCTACAACGACCAAACAACAATTAAAAAATAACTGGATACTGGCTGGCGGTGCAGCTGTAACCAAATGGATTATGGCCGCCGTACTGAATAAAAGTATCCTCAATAGCCATGATGCACTGATATCTTCGATTAATGACCAGAATTTTCTGGAAAAAGGGCTGGAGTTTGTATTTGATTCTCAATCAGGGCACCGGCAGCCGGTAAACGGCATTAAAGATGAATATGAATTCAAATATCAGCTGGACTGGATAGAAGGTGCACCTGAATCAGTACTTGATTTACTGCAAAGGTTGACCAAACAGGGTGAGACAGAAAAAGTGTCTCTCTATCTGAATGCGTTGGAAAAGCTGAATCCGGTGGTAGTACTGAATCCTGATTTTGTACCTGAGCAACGTACGCTGGCACAAATGGGTGAAGATTGGGTAAAAATACGCTGCTGGCTGCTGCAGGAATTTCGCTATGCTCAGGCTTCTGAATTCAATCAGTATGTGGATAAGCAATTCGATTATGATGGATTTCACGATTTCTTCTCTGAGCGGCCGCGCTATCAACAGCTAAAAACCTTTGTGCAATCTATACGCAAGAGTTATGGTTTTTCTGATAATGATGCCATTATGTTTAAAGATGGGGTATCCGGCCAGAGCTGGAGCACAAATCCTCAAGCCAATACTTCTGTGCATCAGGTGGTGATGCTGGCAGACAATGAAAATGGTGTTGCCCAAGGCGGAGCGGCTTCAGATGTATTGGTTGGGGGTAATGGTAATGACCAAATGATAGGTGGCGGCGGTAATGATATCTTGATTGGTGGTGCTGGGTCTGATGCTTATTACTTCAATAGTGGTGACGGGCAGGATCGTATTATTGATAGTGACGGAAATGGTGATGTTTATTTGAATAATAAGCATTTTTCTTCCTATCAGTGGATAAAAAAAGAGCTGAATCTGTGGCAGACTAAAGATAATAAATGGCAGGTATGGCTGAATGAAGAAGGCGATTTATGTATTCAATCGCTAATTAATGATAAAGATATACTTACCATCAGCGGATGGAGCAAGCAAAGTGGAAACCAGCTTGGCATTCATTTACCTGCCATGGCCACACCACCAGATAAAGACAGAAAAAAATTTATGGGTGATTCTCGGCCGAAAATAATTCATGTAGAAGGCTATTTTGATGAAGATTTGCTACCTTACAAAGGTACTTATCATAAGGATTGGGATAATCGCGCCTCAGATGGCCGTATTATCAATGGCCTAGATGAAAAAGGATTTGAAGATGTGATTTTCGGTAGCGCCAAGAATGATGAAATCTGGGGCATGGCTGGAGGCGATGCCATAGACGGCAATGCCGGTGACGATGTGATTTATGGTGGCGATGGTACGGATTTGCTCACTGGCGGTGGTGGCTCGGACACGATAAAAGGTGGAGCTGGAGATGATTTTATTTTAGCCAACAATCATTTATCTATATCTGAACGGCACTCACCGAAAGAGCGTTGGAAAATGCCGGCTTCGGGTAAGAAACTTATTTATGCTGGCCCCAACTGGGGTGTTTATCTTGATAAAAATGATACTCAGATTCTGAGTGGTGTCACTTCAAGTATAAATGAAACTTCATCAATCTCAGCCGATGCTAGCTACAATGGTGATTTTTTATATGGCGGTGATGGCAATGATTATATTCTTGGCGGTAATCTGAATGATTATATTGAGGGTGATTCCGCAGCGCCGGACAGTACTGAGTGCGGTAATGATACGGTATATGGAATGGCAGGTAATGATTATATTATCGGCGGTAAAGGAAATGATATTTTATATGGCGATGGTATTATCTTACCTGGCTATCTGAATTATGTTTCCCTTTATGAGCATGGAGATGACCGTATCGATGGCGGCGAAGGCGCTGATGAGATTATTGGCGGTGGTGGAAATGACGTGATTATTGGTGGCGATGGCAACGACAAACTGTATGGCGATTTCATTCCAGAATCAATATATCAAATGGCACCTGCTAGATATCATGGCAACGATACTATTTACGGTGGTAGCGGCAATGACTATATTTTGGGTGGGGGTGGAGACGATTTTCTTTTTGGCGGCGATGATGACGACACTATCTACGGCGATTATTATTCTGGCACTAATTTAGATGTGTATTTTCAAGGTAATGATCATATCTGGGGAGATGCTGGTATGGATAGGCTCTATGGTGGCTATGGTGAAGATGTGATTTATGGTGGCGATGATAATGATTTCATTTATGGCGGCCAGGGAAATGATACGCTTTATGGGGACGATGGTCATGATCTTATTTATGGAGATGATGATCAAAACAACGAAATAAAAGGTAACGACTATATTGATGGCGGCGCTGGCTCAGACACTTTGGTCGGTGGCGGCGGAGATGACTGGATTTATGGTGGTAAAGGTGATGACGAAATATATGGTGATGAACATGTACCCTTTGCAAATGAAGACAGCTCTATAAATGGTTCCGATCATCTCTACGGTGAAGATGGTGATGATTTAATTGATGGTGGATATGGTGATGATGTAGTTGATGGCGGAGAGGGAAATGACAGGCTCTACGGTGGAGGTGGAAATGATTATATTTATGGTGGTAATGGTAACGATGTGATAGTCGGAGATTTCCTAAATATTACTGGCTGGATAATATCTAATAATAAATTAGAACCGCTTTATTTAATGACCAAGAATATGAAATATACAGGCGATGATGTCATTTACGGTGGCGATGGTGATGACAAAATATATGGCGACCTTCACACTGAATCAGAGCTTTCGGTAGGAAATGATATTTTATATGGCGAAGGTGGAAATGATTATATCAATGGTGGATACGGGAATGACTATCTGGACGGCGGCACTGGTGATGACAAACTAATAGGCAGTGATGGTAACGATGTGATTTATGGTGGTGATGGAAATGATATTATTTATGGCGACAGTGAAAAACCTGTAGATGATAATACAAGCCGTACCACCGGTAATGATATGCTTTATGGCGGGAATGGTAATGATTTCATCAGTGGTGGTAAAGGTGATGATAACCTCCAAGGTGATGATGGAGATGATCAGTTATACGGCGGTGAAGGCAACGATAACTTATATGGCGGCGCCGGTAACGATATACTGAAAGGTGGCAAAGGTAATGATTATCTGAATGGCGGTTTAGGAGATGATTATTACATTGTGGAAAATGGAGACGGAATCACAACCATTGATGATCATAATGGCTTGTCTTATATTAAAGTGGACAACTTAAAATCGCTTTCTTTTACTGCTTATAAAGATGGGATAATGGTTAAAAACAAGGTGAATGGCGATGCTATTTATCTGGTTGGCTATGATATTAAAAACAAGAAAAAAGATTCAGATTTAGCGAATATCATTTTTACAGAAGATGGTAAGCAAGGTAAGACCTTATTAAATCTGATTACTAAGAAAAAAACGCTTAGCCCTGTCCCACAGAATGAAGCGATCAGTAGTGCTATTCAGAGCCGCCAGATAAATGCTATAGACGATAGTTTGCTGCGAGATTCAGATGATTCTTACAGTAATACTTCAGGGTTGGAACAACAATATTTCAACTGGCCGGATATAAGCACGATGCTTCCAGATGCTGGTTTTTTGAGTGACAATGATGCATATGATATGGTGGCAGAAAATACATTTGCAGCAGCGATCAGCAAACCAGTAAAGGATGTAGCAGTAACTGCAAGCGCTGACTATGAGGTTTTTAATCATGCGACGGCGGCTTTACTTAATCAGGCCATTGCCAGCATGGATAAAGGATTTGCTATTGCTGGTGTGGCGTGTTCTTCAGCTGAATATAAAGCTTTTACTTCTTCTGCTGAGATTTTATCTGCCTCATCAGTACTATAAAAGTCAGTGTCTAGTCTTGTAAGTCTACAAGTAAGCCTGTAACCACATTTACAGGCTTTTTATCATATTTTATGCGCTTGAATTATGGATTACTTTAATCAGGTTGTATAATCTTAAAATAGTGCAACATTATTATTACAGTATTTAATGATTGAAGGAGAAATATTAGTATGTGCCAGTTGTTAGGCATGGATTGCAATACCCCTACGGATATCGTGTTTTCTTTTGAAGGATTTCGTTTACGCGGTGGGTTAACTGATAATCATGCGGATGGTTTCGGGATTGCTTTTTTCGAAGGCCATGGGGTACGCCTCCTGCAAGATGATAAACCTTGTGCCAGCTCACCTGTAGCCGATTTAGTGCAGCAATATAAAATCAAATCTGAAAATGTGATCGCACATATCCGCAAAGCTACTCAGGGACAAGTGCATTTGGTAAATACTCATCCTTTTGTACGCGAACTATGGGGAGAATACTGGGTGTTTGCACATAATGGTAATCTACGCGGTTTCAAACCAGCCGAAGGAGAATATTTTACTCCGGTTGGCACCACTGATTCGGAAGAGGCATTTTGCTATCTACTGGAACAGCTTCGCCAGCGATTTCGCCATAAACCTGAGCGTGAAATTTTATTTAAAACAATTGCAGAAATCACAGCTGAGCTGCGCCAGTATGGGCTATTTAATTATATGCTTTCGAATGGCGACTGGTTAATCGCCCATGCCAGCACCCTGCTCTTTTATATTATTCGACAGGCGCCGTTTGGTAAGGCCGTGCTATCAGATGAAGATGTGGCGATTGATTTTTCTGCGGTGACTACACCACACGACCGAGTAGCTGTAATCGCCACACTACCCCTTACCTGTAACGAACAATGGCAACAACTGGCTGTGAATGAATTAGTTATGTTTAGTCAGGGTGCGATTGTATTGCGAGATTGTGTTCAGCCACCGCAATATATGAGTGTGGAAGAAGGCTTGGCAATTGCGCGCAAGGCAGGCGTAACGATGTGAAGGAGCTGATATTAGGTATTTTATTTGCTAATGCGTATATAACTAATTGCTAAACATGGTTCTGGACGTGAGGCAGAACCAGAAAATTGATTTTATTCGGGCTTGAAAAATGATTAGCCAGTGTGCTGTAGCGAGCTATTGCCACAAAAATGATTTATCCGCTTACTTCTAAAGATTTCGGTATTCGACATATCAGCAGCGCCTTGATGAAACTGCAAAAATTTAAATATTTATCATCCAAAATTTTGTTTTTTTATCATCAGATGCTAATATTTTAATTGCATCCAGTACAAAATATCGGCACAAAGATGGAGAGCATAAGTATTATCAACTTAGTTAAAAAATAATTTCTGCATAATAGTTTTTCATTACTTAAGCATAAAACAATATCACATTTTCTTTATTTTGTTGCTTAAACCAGATGGAAAAAGAATCCATTGTATTAAATGGTAGAAAAATAGATCATTTAAAAGCGAGCAGCATGACTTATACAGTACTAATTCACTATACAAAAGAAAGATTTGGAAGTTTTTATAAAAGCTATTTTAAGATTGAACTATATTTAGATAGAATATAACTATTTTATTTATTTTAATAAAAATCAAATAGTTATAAAACCTACCAATAAAAGCACTGGCCGGCATTTTTCTTTGCCGGCCAGTGCTTTTATTGGTGATAAACCTATATTCTAATAAGAATTATACCAAGATTACATAAATCCGTAAATCAGAATAGCAATCACTGCCACTGGAATAACGATTCGGCATAAAAATTTCCACCCAGCAAATATTACTGGACTTAAATTCAGTTCTTGCCGGATGGTTTCCTGTTTCATCATCCAGCCAGCAAAAATAATGGTGCCCAGACCAGTTAATGGCAACATCAGTTTACTGGTGAGGTAATCCAAGCAGTCAAAAATATTTTTACCGAAAATAGTTACATCCTGCCATTCATTAAAAGACAACAGACAGGCAATACCCAATGCCCAGATAACCACGCTACTTACCAGAGTGGCGGATTTACGGCCTAGATGCGTTTTTTCTTCCAACAGTTCGACTGTTGGTTCCAGTAATGAAATTGAAGATGTCAGTGCTGCAAAAGTGAGAAAAATAAAGAACAGAATACCGATGATAGTACCGCCAGCCATATTACCGAAAGCAATTGGTAAAGTAACGAAGATAAGGCCAGGGCCTTCGCCCGGTTGCAAACCATTGGCAAATACAAGAGGAAAAATGGCCATGCCGGATAACATGGCAACGATAACGTCCAGAATCACCACAGTACGAGCAGTAGAAATCAGATTAACATCTTTGCCCAGATAGGAGCCGTAGGCCATCATAATTCCCATACCAAGCGATAAACTGAAAAAGGCATGGCCAAGAGCCGCTAACACTGCTTTTCCGGTAATTGCGGACCAATTTGGGGTAAACAGGAAAGTGAATGCTCTACCAAAAGAAGGGCCACTGACAACCGCCGCATAAATCACCAGACCAATCAACAAAACGCCCAACCCCGGCATCATGATTTTACAAGAACGCTCCAGACCGGCTCCCACACCCATGGCAACAATCAATGCAGTTGCAAACATAAACACTGTATGCCATGTAAGCAGATGGCTTACACTACCCAGAAATTGCTGAAATACCTGACTGGTACCATCGCCATGCAGTCCTTTAAAGGTACCACTACCGGCCAGAAAGATATAATCGGTAGCCCAGCCGCCAATCACGCTATAGAAAGACAGAATCAAGAATGAGCCTAAAACGCCGATAATCCCTACCCAGCGCCATGATTTAGAACGCCCTTCAGCAGCAGCTACATCTTCCATGGTATGAATCGGATTTTTCTGACCGCGGCGACCAATCAACCATTCCGCAACCAGAATCGGCAGGCCAATGATAAACATACATATCAGATAGGTCAGCACAAAGGCAGAACCACCCATCTGCCCTGCCATATAAGGAAATTTCCAGATATTGCCCAGACCCACTGCCGAACCTGCTGCGGCAAGCATAAAGCCCATCCGCGAGCTCCATTGCGAATGCGATTTTTTCTTAGTTCCACCACTCATAACTGCCCACTGCTTCCTAAATCAAAATTTGATAGAAAATTCAACATTTAACTTTATATAGTCAAAATTTAATCGATAATCATGCCATGATTCTCTTTTTTGGACAAGTAATGATTGCTATTGTCCTGTTTAAATGATTACAGATTTGATTATTTAGACAAAACGTCTATCAAATTCGTCAGTTCCAGTGCTAAGCTTGCTATTTTTATTGAACCAAATCATTCCTGATTACAATATGCGATGCTGGAGAGCCGGTAATTTACTGCGTACTGATTGCAGAAAATTATTATCCAGCTCAGCGGTAATCACACCCTCACCTTCCGGCAAACAAGCCAGCACTTCGCCCCATGGATTAATGATCATGCTGTGACCAAAAGTGCGGCGGCCGTTTTGATGAGTACCACCTTGTGCTGATGCGAGAAGATAGCACTGATTTTCAATTGCACGTGCAGTTAATAGCGTATGCCAGTGCGCTTTACCGGTGGTATAGGTAAAAGCAGCGGGCAGTACAAGTACATCAAAAGGCAGTTGAGCACGGAAGAATTCAGGAAAACGTAAATCGTAACAAATACCTTGAGCTACGGAAACATCATCGACTTTTAACTGCGGCACATCCATGCCACGCAAAATCGTATCGGCTTCTGCATAACTTTCATTGGCACCCACAAATCCAAACAGGTGCATTTTATGATAAAAGCCAAGCAGTTCACCGGCGCGGCCGTATACCATCATAGTGTTAAGCACTTTGGCTTTATCTGTGCTTTGTAATGGTATGGTACCGCCAAAGAGCACGATACCCAATTCAGCGGCCAGCGATTTTAAAGCGGTTTGCAACGGTCCATCGCCAAATACTTCAGCCACCTTCACCTTATCAGTATCATTCTGCCCCATAATGGGCCAGTACTCTGGTAACACTACCCACTCAGCCCTAGCAGCCGCAGCTTGCCGCACCAGACGCTGCATAGACTGAATATTTTCCGCCACGTTCGTGCCAGAAACCATCTGCACAATGCCCACTGAGATGTTGTTCATATGTATCTCCTTAAACTGAATGCTGCTGCCAGAACTGTTGAATGAAAATTATTTATAGCCTCAACTTATTTTACATGCAAATTTTTTTAAGATATTAGACTGGCAAATAAATTTTTAAATTAGATTAAATATATGAATAAATGTTTGTCATACCTATTTTAATTAATATATTAGTTTATTCTGTCACTAGAAATTGTCATTAATACAAAATAATAATTCTTTATTCACTACTATTATAAAAAAGAGGAATTTTTGCTAAAACTCTACTAGATTATCATCTTGTCAATGAAGTGCCTTTCCGGCTGCTGAAGAGGTAATTATTCAAACAAACTACAATAAATTTGAGTATTATTGCATTACTAGAAACAGCTTTCTCAAAATTATTTAAAATCCTTCTTCAAACGAACAGATTTATATTGAAAGTTTGTTTCAATTACTGCTAAAAATTAATATAAATAAAGCAATACCAAATTTGACAGTGCGCTACTTTCACCATCATTACTATAGACACAGATTCATTATCGAATATAAAAGCATTACCTAAATATCTATTCTGGATGGTTTGAATTAACTGAATAACTAACTTAATAAAAATTAAGAGGATAAAAATGTGTTTGAAAACCAATTACGACGAACAATAAAAAATACATCAGAAAATATTTAGAGCCATTGATAATTTTGATAGTTATATTATTCAAGCTGGTGGGTGTGCTGATAAAACCTACATACTAATTGAGTCGTTAAAGTATTTTCTCCAGCATAGAATCAATGAATTACGTAAAAACAATTGAGGGCTATACTGATGGCCTGCTGCATGAAGAAATGTTTGGATAGAAGGAAAAACCAAGCCCGATGTAAAACTAACAGATAAACAAATAGATAAAAAATCAACAAGAGAAACTCAGCTATAAAAAAGATTCTGAACAGTGGCTTAGATTTATGACAGCAATGGATGACTTTTCAACAATGAGCACGATAAGCTGCAAACATTTCAATACAAAACGTATGATGGCACCAAGATAAAAATATAACAATGTAGCAATAATCTTGGGATATAACCTTAGGAGAAACAATAAAAATAATTTTAAAATTTTTTTTGCCAGTCTGTCTCTAGAGCCAGAATAAACCGTATACGGAAGAGGAAAATTGAAAATTGGAGAATAGGCGTAATCTGTTTTATACCGCCTGCTTTCATGCACGAAAAAAACTTTGGATTCTTTATTTGGATGATATTAAAGATATTGAAGATAACTTGAAGAAGCTGTGTACATCTATTAAGCCTTTTAAGTATCAGGAATAGTTGCTGGGGTAATGGCAATCTAATCGTTCATTATGGTTTCTAAAGAGTGAAGGCACTTTGGCAAGACTGAATAATGCTTGTTGAAATATGGCGAAAATCCGCACAGCCTGAAGTTTGGAATAGCAGGCAGGCGGAAAACTGATTGAATTCAGGGAGATATTTTAGGCTGGCTTTAGCTGGCAATGCAGGCAGATTCCGGTAAGTACGATGTGTTCATCATTCAATATGAAACCATTGTCGGCTGCACGCCGGCGTAGAGCTGCCCATTCAGAGCTCAGGCTTTGTTCATCCACAGTACCGCACTGGTTGCAAACCAGTACAAAATCGTTGTGGTGGATGTCATCTTCATGACAATCACTATCACATTCATGCTGCACATGGCGACAGAGAATATAACCGTTTACCGCTGGTATTTTATGCAATACACCCTGCTCTGCCCAAAAGTCCAAGGCGCGATAGGCAGTTGGCGGAGCGATGGTGCTGCTGCTGTGTTGCTGCATGTGTGTCAGTACTTGATAAGCTTTAATGACACCGCTCATGTTTAATACAATATCCAGAACCTGTTCGCGCAATTGGGTGATGGTGACGCTGTGCTGGACACATTGAGCAATGATGCGGGCTTTTTCTTCAGCTTTGGACTGCCACACGGTCTTACTACTCATTCTAATCAGCCTCAATCCAAATCACGGGTTACACTTAGGCCGGCAAATGTTTGTGCTACAGGCATAATTTCAATGTGGTTTACATTCATATGAGCTGGTGTCTGATAGAGCCATAACACGGTATTGGCGATGTCTGCTGGTTGCAGATAGCTGATGTGTTCGTATACAGCCGCAGCTTGCTGCTCATCGCCGCGAAAACGGACATTAGAAAATTCAGTATCGCCACACAGGCCTGGGGCGATATTGGTGACACGTATGCGGGTACCGGCCAGATCGGTACGTAGATTGAGGCTGAACTGGCGCACAAAAGCTTTGGTGGCACCATAAACATTGCCGCCTTTATACGGCCAAGAACCAGCAGTTGAACCAAGGTTGATGATATAACCGGCATTTTTGGCTACCATGCGTGGCAGTATCTGACGGGTAACATAGGTTAAACCAAGAATATTGGTATGAATCATGGTTTCCCAGTCGGCATAGTTTGCTTCCTGAGCGGGCTCCATACCCAATGCCAGACCCGCATTATTCACCAATAAATCGATATCTGCCCATGTGCCTTGCAGGGAGGCCAGCGCGTTATCTACACTTTGTTTGTCGGCAACATCCATGTGCAGGGGTAAAAAGGTGGTACCCAGCTCGGCTTGTAATTGGTGTAGTTTTTCCAGCCGCCGCGCCGCACCGATAACTTGATATCCGGCACGAACCATTACCCGGCACATTTCGGCACCAAAACCGGCAGAAGCACCTGTAATTAATATAGCCATATCTGTACCTTTCCCTGTTGTCTGTTTCAGAATTGATTCCGGTGTTTGCTCTAATGTTAGCACGTTCCGCTGTGTTGTCTAAGCTACTCAGCAGTAAGGTTTACCGGCAAGATAACAAAAACCCCGTTATCGCTAACGGGGTAATCAATGTTAGTACAGTAATCAGAGAGACTGCTGCATCGCCCATGAACGTAACGCACGAGCGTCACTAACACGAGTGGTGGAGCTTGGAGAATTAAGCAGCACGATGGTCACGGGTTGATTTTGCACACTGGTGAGCAGCACCATGGAGCGGCCAGCTTCACGGATATAGCCAGTTTTCTGTAGAGCAATCGGCCATACACCTTCACGTACCAGTGCGTTGGAATTGTGATACTGCTCTACGCGGCCATTACTGGTATAAACTGAGCCGGAATTATCAGTGGAATATTGTCTGATAAGCGGATATTGGCTGGCGCCGCGTACCAACAATGCCAGATCGCGTGCAGTAGCCTGATTACGCGGGTCGAGGCCGGTTGGTTCGTAGAAACGTGCATTATTCATACCCAGCTCGGCTGCTTTGCGATTCATGGCTTCTACAAATGCCGGCATTCCTCCTGGATAAGTGCGTGCCAGCGCATGGATAGCACGATTTTCACTGCTCATCAGTCCGATGTGGAGCAATTCGCGCCGCGTCATCACTGTGCCAACAGATAGACGGCTGGTGGAGTTTTTCAGCCGGTCTATTTCAGCATCGGTGATGGTAATCGGCTCGTTCATATTCTGATTGGCATCCAGCACCACCATGGCGGAGAGGAGCTTGGATATGGAAGCAATGGAACGAACTTGATTAATATTTTTTTGATAAAGGATTTCTCCGGTCTGATTGTTCATAATCAAGGCCGATTGTGAACTTAATAAAGGACCGGCAATTTGTGCGCGAGCTTCCAGATTGGCATCTGGGTGGTTACTGATAAATGAGCTGAGGGTGTCAGACTGGCCACCTGCCTGTTTTTGTTCGATAAATCTGCCGAGAACATCTAGATCACCGGCTACCGTAGGTACGGCAAAAAACAGGCTACTGCTTAACAAGCTTACCCACTGCCAGCGACGCAGACAAGATAAACGTGACATGATAACTTCCTTTTTGACCCTGTGTGAGGGTTATATAATTCTCTATTAGTTGCTTATTCTTAATGTACGAAAGGTGCGGCTAGGCTACACCTATGGTTGAGAGGCGTGTTTAAACGTACAAATTATCAGTACGAAATTTTGTTTCTCTTATTGATTATAAGGCAATTTCAATCACGGCCGGTATTTTCTGAGCCAATTTAATTGTTTAAAAGCTGTTTATAAACGATATTTTAATTAGTTTTGCATTGCTAAACTGATTTCGCAAGTGGATAAAACAACATCAGCATTTGGTTTGATATCAAGCTAATAACATTATATACTCGTTTTTTGGCCGGATCTGGGCAATTTGCGCTTTAGACATCTGGATCGGCTTTCGCTATAAGCTCTTTTTTCTGATGAAAACCTGTTTATGAGTAAAGAAATTCGTTATTGTTCGTTTTGCGGGAAACCGGAAAACGAAGTTAAAAATCTGATTGAAGGTGACAACGCATTAATCTGTAATGAATGCGTGGATACATGCAACGACATGCTACATAATGCAGGTGCTTCTTCTGCAGAAAAATTTAAGCCGGCAGGTACTGATACCGACAGCGGCCTAGACAAGCTGCCAACACCGGCGGAAATTGTGGCGAATCTGGATCAATATGTAATTGGACAGGAAACGGCCAAAAAATCACTGGCCGTGGCTGTATACAATCATTATAAACGCTTGCGTTTTGGCAAAGAAGAAGGACAGGTAGAGCTGTCTAAATCCAATATTCTTCTGATTGGACCAACCGGCTCCGGTAAAACGCTGCTGGCACAAACGTTGGCTCGTAAGCTTGATGTGCCGTTTGTGATGGCAGATGCCACAACCCTTACTGAGGCCGGCTATGTGGGTGAGGATGTAGAACAGATTATTACTAAATTGCTAAGCAAATGCGATTTTGATGTACAGAAAGCGCAAAGAGGTATTGTATATATTGATGAAATCGATAAGATTTCTCGCAAAAGTGATAATCCTTCTATTACTCGGGATGTATCTGGGGAAGGCGTACAACAGGCATTGCTTAAATTGGTGGAAGGTACGGTGGCTTCAGTACCGCCACAAGGCGGCCGTAAGCATCCTAATCAGGAATTCATTAATGTTGATACCACGAATATTCTGTTTATTTGTGGTGGTGCATTTGCCGGTCTGGAAAAGGTAATTCGTCAGCGCACAGAAAAAGGTGGTATTGGTTTTAGTGCGGCGGTACACAGTAAAGATGAAAATACCAATGTCAGTGAGTTATTTCAGACTGTGGAACCAGAAGATCTGATTAAATTCGGGTTGATTCCTGAGCTGATTGGCCGTTTGCCGGTGATTGCTACGCTGGCTGAACTGGATGAAGATGCTTTGATTAATATTCTGACCGAACCGAAAAATGCTTTAATCAAGCAGTTTCAGGCATTATTTGCTATGGAAGGTGTGGAATTACAAGTACAGCCTTCCGCCCTGCAAGCAATTGCCAAACTGGCTATGGCGCGTAAAACTGGTGCACGTGGCCTGCGCTCCATTGTGGAAAAGGCATTGCTGAATACAATGTATGCTCTGCCGGATTTAACCGATGTGAAAAAGGTAGTGGTAAATCAGGATGTGATTGATAAAGGTGCAGAGCCTGAATGGTTACTCGCGGATGGTAGTGTTTATAAAAGTCCAAAATAATCTAGATTTATCCAAATATAAAAAAACCGTCTGAATTCTGCCATTCAGACGGTTTTTTTATGGATTCAGATAGCACATTGGTAGTGGGCTAAATTAGTCTGGCTTATACGCAGAGATTCAATATCTTAGCGAGGTAGAATTATAAAAACATTAATTTAATATCTGCTCTGCACAATATTATAGATAGCGGCCAAACCATAAAACTTTGCCAATAATCTGCACATCGTCACTTTCGCTATCCAGCCTTATTTCGAAACTTGGATAGGCTTCGTTGGCAGAAATCACATTTACAACATTTCCCGGCATCAGCTGCAGACGTTTTACCAATAAGTTGTCGTTGATACGCAATACATACAAGCCATCACGGCGGATATGATTCATTTGCTGCACCAATATGGTATCGCCATCATTTAATACGCCTTCCATGGAGTCGCCTTTAACCGATATAACTGATAAGCCGCTCACTTCGGGGCTAATCATTGCGTTTATCCAGTCCTTGCGAAACGCCATGGTAAACATCGGTTTTTCGTTATCCACTAGACTACCGTGTCCGGCAGCAGCTTCAATGGCATAACGCGGCACATAGACAAAGTCATCAGCATTCACTGGATTACCTAGTGTATCGTGTGCCGCCTGTGTAGGCTGTTCGGGAAAAGGCTCTCCTTCTCCGGTGAGCAGCCAGTCGATACTGCATCCCTTCAATTCTTTGATGCGTTTCAGGGTTTCTGCTTTAGGTAGACCGCCTTCATGCCAGATTCGGCTGAATCCGGCCATGGTCATATCTATGTCTGTGGCAATTTTGGATTGGCGCTCCCCTGGCCAGAGCGAAGCCAGACGATCCTTAAATGTTTGCATGCACAAACTCCAGCAATTATTAGAAATAACGTTATTAAATTTGTTTTTATTATACAACAATTTTAAAAACATAAATAGTAAATTAATTTTCAAGAAATTTTTAGGTTGTTTATTTATTTTTTTCTAAGTAATATAGCAAAAAATAAATAAATTATTAGATTTATCTAATTTACGGAGTCAATCATGAATGTGTTGAAGACTGTCGGGTTGGTGGCTGTATTGTTATTACTGGGCAATTTTCGCCCTACTCCGGCCGGTGCCATGGCTGCACCAGCTTCGTTTACACAAGTGCTGAATTGTCAGTATCTGGCACAACTGACCTATACCGAGATGAATACAGTTCAGACAGAAGCAGCCAAAAGCTGCGATCAGCGCGAAGCTGCCCGTGACTGGCTTAGTACATATGGCAAGATGAACCATACTGAGTTAGCTAAAGCCATGGTAGATGAAGCATCCTGAATGATAAACTTTTTATCGGCAGCAATTGAGTGTCTGCTGTACGCTAACAATTGTGAATTGGTATGAGCTGTTTGAATATTCTGCCTAAATAAAAATAATTAAAGCCGGCTACCCACATGAGAGCAACCGGTTTAACAAACTGAGAATAGTTATATTTTTTTGGTTTTGGTTTTGGTTTGCTTTACCAATGATGATTAATCAGCTATTTATTTGCTAGTTTTATTAGTAGCTGTTGATGGATACCACCAAAGCTGCCGTTGCTCATGACCAGAATATGATCACCCTGCTTAGCTTCTTCTACAATGGCAGCGATTAGTGACGGCATATCCTGAAATACTTCCACTTTATTTTGCAACGGACTTAATGCTGTTGCTACATCCCAATCCACACCACCGGCATAGCAGTATACTTTATCGGCCTCGGCCAAACTGCTGGGCAATGCTGCTTTCATAGTACCCAGTTTCATGGTATTAGAACGCGGCTCCAATACGGCCAAAATACGGGCACCAGTGACTTTCTGGCGTAAGCCAGCAATGGTGGTCGCAATTGCGGTGGGATGATGAGCAAAATCATCATATACGGTAATATTGTTGACGACGCCCTTGATTTCCATGCGTCGTTTGACATTCTGAAAACGTGAAAGTGCGGTGCATGATTGCTCTACGGTCACACCTACATGGCGAGCGGCAGCAATGACAGCCAGCGCATTCATGCGGTTATGCTGTCCAAGCAGTTGCCATTCGATATGCCCGACTTTCTGCTTCTGAAAAAGCACATCGAAACCACCTGTTTTAGACACTTCGCCTACCTGCCAGTCGCTACCAGAGCCAAAGCCTTCTACTTGAGACCAGCAGCCTTGTTGTAATACTTCGGATAATGCTTGGGATTCATCGTTGACTACAATTAGTCCTTCGCTGGGGATGGTACGTACTAGATGGTGAAACTGAGTCTGGATGGCAGACAAATCAGGAAATATATCGGCGTGATCATATTCCAGATTATTGAGAATGGCGGTACGCGGGTGATAATGAACGAATTTACTGCGTTTATCAAAAAATGCGGTATCGTATTCGTCGGCCTCTATTACAAAAAACGGGCTGGTTTCGGCGCGGCTATCAGCCTGTGTAGCCGGTGGAATTTGTGGCAATCTGGCAGACACAGCAAAATTCTGTGGTACGCCGCCTATCAGAAAACCAGGCGCAAGACCGGCTTCTTCTAGTACCCAGGCCAACATGCTGGCAGTGGTGGTTTTCCCATGGGTGCCGGCTACGGCTAATACCCAGTGCTGTTGCAATATGTTTTCAGCAAGCCATTGCGGCCCTGAGGTATAAGGCAGATTACGATTGAGAATGGCTTCGACCACCGGCATGCCGCGACGGGCAACATTGCCGATGACGTAGATATCTGCCGGATAGTTATCCAGCTGTGCTGCTTCAAATCCTTCTACCACATCTATACCTAAATCAGCCAGCTGGGTACTCATAGGCGGATACATTTTGGCATCACAACCGGTAACGCGGTAGCCAGCCTGTTTGGCAATGGCAGCAAGGCCTCCCATAAATGTGCCGCCAATTCCGATAACGTGGATATGCTGCATTTTTTATCTCTGCGCGCTGAAAACCAGCATTATAGACCGTTGTTAATGTCTGTGACGCGTCTGTTTTGCGTTTTTGCAGCGGATAGCCATAAAAAAAGATTTTTGGCGTACTGAGATGTTTTTTATGTGTGCTAAGTAAGTACTGATAGCTATGTATCCGCACTCTTCATTCACAACATGAAATTATTAATAGTGAGCAGCGTATCTGCTAACTGAATGCTATCAGCTCAGGAGGCGCTGATGATGTAACGTTGCAGTATATTTTTCAGATTATTTTTTTGCCATTTGGCGGCTAATATAAAGTTTGGAATTTTAAATGTGTATTTTTGCTGCTCATAAACAAACGTTAATTCACCTCTGAAAAAGCCTGTTTTGTAGCTCAAATTGGTAATTTTGGTCATCGGAATAACGGTTATGGATTCGGATAAATTGGCGTTGGCCGTTAGACCAATGAGAATAATTTTTTTCAGCATTAAAATAAATCAGCATATGCCGAATAAATAAAGTTGCTAATCCAGATAGTAAAGCATATTGCCAAGCTTTGGCATTAATCATGCCATAGATGATTGAAGATTGATCTAAAGGTGGTAATTGGTGCTGTATGAAATAAGTCTTAATGTTTTCTAGTTTTAAACCATTTGCCATGATGTTACCTTGATAAATTGATATTCTTTTGTAATATTATATTCCTATGTGCTTTTTATTTAAACTAAAGAGAATAAATGTTGTGCTTTTATTTTTTGGCTGCAGTGAATATTTTTTAGCTTAAGCAATCATGTCTGCCATCAACTTATTGGAACTGATTAATCACGGTATGCTTGCATTGCTATACTCTAAGAAGATGTTAGCAGGAAAATAAATTTCTGAAATAGCGCATTGGAAAGTCTGATTAGAATTATCCACACGATAGAAATAACTTCTCTGATTAACTTTATTTTTTCAAAACAGGTTTATCAAAAGCTGTCATGGCGGGAATAAATACACATTATTCCTGTAAATATTGGGATGTTACTGCACATAAACTGTGGATAAGTAATTTAGGCTGTTGTTATAATAAAATTTTATTTAGCTGCTTAAAATTTAAGCAACTCCTTGCCATGTGTTTTGATTCCAGCTTGTTTTGCTCTCAATCTGTCAAGGATGATTGCTCTGCAGTAATGAAAAACGCTATTTAGCAGATGTATTCTGGCCTATAGTTCTCAACAGGTTGGTATATAAGGTGGATGAATCTGGCTAATCAACAAGCTTTCCACATATAAAAACTGCCTTGCGATGCAAGGCAGTTTGAATAGTGACAACTGAATTTAGTGTTCTTCAGGTTTGGTTTCCTGTGGTGCTTTTTCCAGCAGCGCTTTGATGGACAAACGCACACGGCCGCGATCGTCGATTTCTAAAGCTTTTACCTTTACCTGCTGACCAATTTGTAAGTAGTCACTAACATTTTTTACACGCTCGTGGGAAATCTGGCTGATGTGCACCAGACCATCTTTGCCTGGCATAACAGATACAATCGCACCCACATTGTTATCCAAAATCTTGATTACTGTGCCATCGTACACTTTGCCCACTTCCACTTCAGCCGTAATTTCTTCAATACGACGTTTAGCGGCTTCACCAGCTTCACTGGTAGTAGCTGCAATGGTAATGGTGCCATCTTCAGCAATATTGATTTCGGTACCAGTTTCGGCAGTAAGGTTACGGATGGTTTCGCCGCCTTTACCAATTACATCGCGGATTTTGTCTTGATGGATTTTCATGGTAAATAATCGCGGTGCATGGGCAGATAATTCCTGCGGCCCTTCTACGGCTTCCTGCATCTGGGTCAGAATTTTCAGACGTGCCTCTTTTGCCTGTGCCAGTGCAATCTGCATAATTTCTTTGGTAATACCTTGGATCTTGATATCCATTTGCAAAGCAGTAACGCCGCTAGTGGTACCGGCTACTTTGAAATCCATATCGCCGAGGTGGTCTTCGTCGCCAAGAATGTCGGTCAGAACGGCAAATTTGTTACCATCCAATATTAAACCCATAGCGATACCAGCTACATGGCTTTTCAGTGGAACACCGGCATTGAGCAAACTCAGGCAACCAGCGCAAACACTAGCCATGGAAGATGAACCGTTGGATTCTGTGATTTCAGATACCACGCGCATGGTGTAGCTGAAGTCTTCCACATCTGGCAGCACAGCCAGTAAAGCACGTTTAGCCAGACGGCCATGGCCGATTTCACGGCGTTTTGGTGCACCCATACGCCCTACTTCACCGGTAGAGTATGGCGGGAAGTTGTAATGAAGCATGAAGCGGTCAGTATATTCGCCACTCAGTGCATCAATAATCTGTTCGTCACGCTGAGTACCGAGAGTGGCTGTTGCCAGAGACTGAGTTTCGCCGCGGGTAAATAAAGCTGAACCGTGGGTACGGGGTAAAACACCGGTCTGAATGTTGATCGGGCGCACGGTACGGGTATCACGACCGTCAATACGCGGCTGGCCTTCAAGAATCTGTCCACGTACAACTTCTTTTTCTAAATCTTTGAAAATTCCCCGAATCTGGTTGGCTAGCAGTGTATCGGTTTCTTCGGTAATTAATGCGCTTTCTACTGCGGCCCAAGCTTCGTCGAGCTTGGCAGTGCGTGCCTGCTTCTGTTTGATTTTAAAAGCAGCATCAATGGTGGCTCCGGCAAGTTCGCGTACACGAGCAATCAGTGTATCGTCGGTGGCCGGTGGCAGCCAGTCCCATATTTCTGGATTAACTTCGTCAGCAAATTCGTTAATGGCACGGATAGCCGCCTGCATTTGGTCGTGACCGTAAACTACAGCACCAAGCATGGTTTCTTCAGACAGTACATCGGCTTCAGATTCAACCATTAATACGGCTTTTTCGGTACCCGCCACGACTAGATCTAGCTGAGATTGTGCCAACTGTGCTTTAGTAGGATTGAGTACGTATTCTCCATTTACGTAACCAACGCGGGCTGCACCAATGGGACCTGCAAATGGTACGCCAGTCAGCAGTAGAGCTGCGGATGCACCTAGCATGGCTGGTATATCAGAGTCGATTTCAGGGTCAATGGATACCACCATAGCCACAATCTGAATATCGTTGAAAAAACCTTCAGGAAATAATGGACGTATTGGACGATCTATCAGGCGGCTGGTAAGAATTTCTTTTTCGCTTTGTTTGCCTTCCCGTTTAAAAAAGCCACCGGGAATTTTACCGGCTGCATAAGTGCGTTCTAAATAATCCACGGTGAGCGGAAAAAAATCTTGTCCGGGTTTTACTTCTTTTGCAGCGGTAACGGCTACCAGTACCACAGTATCGCCCATGGAAATTTTGACCGCGCCGGCTGCTTGACGGGCAATTTCACCAGTTTCAAGAGTGACGGTCTGATTTCCATACTGAAAGGTTTTTATGTGTTTATTGAACATGCTGAACTTTCTGTTTCAGTTTCTGCAAAAGTCGCACCTGCTAAAAAACCTAACGATGTATACGCTTTGTACATATACATGGGTAGGGTTTCTGGCCGGGCGAGGTTTGCAAATGATGGTTGATTGGGATTAACAGGGTTGTGATAACCCTCAATACGCTTTGTATTATGGGTAAATTCTAACATATATTTTTTAGCTTATCTCTAACCTGATGTCTACTAACCAGTAGAGCCGGTTTTTGCAGGTATTTTTGGTCTTTTTTGGCTGAAAAGAACGGATATTTATGCTGATCGTACTTTTAACCAATCTGTGCGCATATTAATTGGATTGGGTTATATGTTAGAATTAATATGATTGATGTTAATTTTATTGGTTCAACCGGATTGGCTGTACCTGTTTTAATGGGGAATGATAATTATGTCCGAACTTTTGTATAAAAAACCGACTGACAGTGATGTATTGCTTTCGGTGGTCATGCATCCGGAAGATACCAATGCTAATAATACGATTTTCGGTGGCCGTATTCTGGCGCTGATGGATCAGGCGGCCTATGCCTGTGCCTGTAAGCATGCGCGCTGCGTAACAGTAACGGCAGCGATTAATACGGTGAATTTTCGTACGCCGATTTATGTGGGAGATCTGGTATCCATTAAGGCACGGGTAAATTATGTGGGAAAATCATCGATGATGATTGGTATCCGTGTGGAAGCGGAAAATCTGATTAACGGAGATATTCGCCACAGTAATTCTAGTTATTTCACTATGGTGGCGATTGATTCTGCTACCGGCAAGCCGCAAACTGTACCTGGGCTGATTTTGGAAACACCAAATGAGGTACGCCGTTTTGTGCGTTCGTATACGCGTAAAATTGAACAGCAGGAAAGTTTGAAAGAGTTTCAGGCCAAAGCTTTTCATTTAAGTAAAGACCATCTGGACTGGTGCCAAACTCAGAATGCGCGTTTAAATCCTGATTTATATAATGAAATAGGCTGATTTTTACTGGCCTGTGTTTTTTTGTTTTAGTCAAGGCTAAGCACAGGCCTTGTCTGTTTCAACGATAAGACAGGATGTGCCGTATATATGGTTTTCTGCCTACTGCTTGCATTGATGGCAAAATAAATATAGGGTGGACTTTGGTTGGGAATAATTTTTTACAAGTTACTATAGAATTAAAAAAAGCCGTCTTGTAATCAAGACGGCTTTTTTAGCAGCATAGCATGCTTATTTACGCAGACCCAGACGGCCAATCAGCTCGCGGTAGGTATCCGGTTTGGTACGACGGATATACGCCAGCAGACGACGACGGGAACTTACCATTTTCAATAGACCACGACGGCTGTGATGATCTTTAGGATTAGCTTTGAAGTGGCCGGTAAGGTCGTTAATACGGAAGGTCAGCAATGCGATTTGTACTTCAGAAGAACCAGTATCGCCTTCGGTACGCTGATAATCTTTTACGATTTGTGCTTTTTGTTCAACAGATAACATGTAATTCACTCTATTAAAAAAGCCTTTCGGCAGACAAGTTGGCCAAGCTAACAATGATGTCTGACAACGGCCAACTCCAGATAGGTATTTAGCTCTCTACATTGGTGCTCATCAGACGCAGTACTTTGAGACGGCTGCTGGCAGCCTGATACTGAACCAACCCGATGAAGCGTCCACTGGCGGCATAAATACGCAAGGGGCACATTGTGCCATAATTTTGTCCGGAATGCACGGCTATCCCGTGCTGCAATTGCAAAATTTCTTTATCGGTAAGTGTGGCTGCCGGTAAATGTTGTACCAGCACATCGCTGGGAAGCAGCCAATTATCACGTGCTGATTCATCCAGACTGCTGATAACGGCAAGGGTATGGGTCTGGTCGATACTAAACCCAGCGGTAGCGGTACGACGTAGTGCTGTCAGATGAGCCACTGTCCCCATATGCTGAGCTATATCTTCAGCTAGAGTGCGGATGTAGGTACCTTTGCTGCAGCGCACGTTGATAATCAGTGTAGGATAAGCAAACTCTACAATATCAATCTGATAAATGGTTACCTGCCGGCTTTTGCGTTCGATGGTGATGCCGGCGCGTGCGTATTCATATAATGGTTTGCCTTGATGTTTGATGGCCGAATACATGGGCGGTGTCTGGGTTATTTCACCACTGAAAGCAGCGATGGCAGACTGCACCTGTGCCAGTGTGATGTGGGTATCGGCTGTAGCCACAACTTCGCCTTCGGCATCGCCGGTACTGGTGGCGACGCCAAGCTGTAATGTCGCTGTGTAAGCTTTATCTGCATCAAGCAGATACTGGGCAAATTTAGTGGCCTCTCCAAAACATACCGGCAGTAGACCGGTGGCCAGCGGGTCGAGTACACCAGTGTGTCCGGCTTTGGCGGCACCATATAAAAAGCGCGCCCGCTGTAAAGCGCTGTTGCTGCTCATGCCTCTGTCTTTGTCCAGCAGCAGTACACCACTGAGAGCGCGTTTGCGTCGGCTGATATGTGTATTCATGATGATTCGTAGGGAGGAATTTGGTTTACTTTGTTCAGGCGCCTGCATCATAACACGGTTTCTGCGGCTGTCTGGTATGCGTATCTGTTGCCAAAAGGGATAAGTAGCGCTTACGCTTGAAAGGGCTAAATTTGCAAATTGATGTGTTGTCTTAATTCGTGGTTTGTTGCTGTTAGGCTGGTTTTAAGATGTTCTGGCTGATGCTGAAGCAGGATAAGAATTAGTATTAATCTATTATTTGAAATCTGCTATGAATTCTTAAACATATATTGTATCTGGCATTAATTTATTCTTACGCAAAGGCTTTGTTTAGAGTTACAATTATTTAAGTTTTACTGCTGGTATTGCAAGGGAGCATCTGTCAGAATCTCTGCCAGAGAATTTATACGTTAGTCCTGATTCAGGCGGCAATTAGTCGGTGTAAAAGGGAAATTCACCCTGTTAATTAATTTGATTGTCATTTTCATTCAGGACGATGCTGACGCTGGTATTGATTCTATTTGGTGATTGATTTTTTAGGTTCTACCGGTCTAACTTCTGACAACAGAAACTAACAGGCCAAACACTTCTTCTTTACTGAATGAAAAGGGTTCATTATGAAAGCAGCCGTAGTAACAAAAGACAAAAAAGTGGCCATTCAGGACAAAACTGTCCGTCCGCTGAAAGCCAATGAAGCATTGCTGAAAATGGAATGTTGCGGGGTTTGTCACACTGATTTGCATGTAAAAAATGCGGATTTTGGTGATGTGACCGGTGTGACGTTAGGACATGAAGGCATTGGTGTGGTTACTGCTGTCGGTGAAGATGTCACTTCGCTGAAAGTAGGCGATCGTGCCAGTGTGGCCTGGTTTTTTGAGGGCTGTGGACATTGCGAATACTGCAATAGTGGCCGTGAAACATTCTGTCGTGAAGTTAAAAACGCCGGCTATACTGTAGACGGTGGTATGGCAGAAGAATGTATCGTGGTAGCCGACTATGCAGTTAAGGTACCGGATGGTCTGAGTTCTGAAGCAGCCAGCAGTATTACCTGTGCCGGTGTGACCACTTACAAGGCTATTAAAGTATCTCATATTCAACCTGGCCAGTGGATTGCGATTTATGGTTTAGGCGGTCTGGGCAATCTGGCTTTGCAATATGCTAAGAATGTATTTAATGCCAAAGTGATTGCTATTGATGTGAATGAAAAACAACTTGAATTGGCACGCGAAATGGGTGCGGATATGACCCTGAATCCGGCTAAGGAAAAAGTTGAAGATATCATTCAGGAAAAAGTAGGCGGTGCTTATGCTGCGGTGGTGACTGCTGTGGCTAAATCTGCGTTTAATTCAGCCGTTGCTGCTGTACGCGCTGGCGGACGCATTGTGGCAGTAGCTCTGCCTGTAGACACAATGGATTTGAATATTCCGCGCCTTGTTCTTGATGGTATTGAGGTAGTAGGCTCACTGGTGGGTACTCGTGAAGACTTGCGTGAAGCATTCCAGTTTGGTGCTGAAGGCAAAGTAGTACCAAAAGTAACCATGCGTCCGCTGGAAGACATTAATGATATTTTTGATGAAATGGCCGCAGGTAAGTTTACCGGCCGAATGGTAATTGATTTCAAAAATGCCTGATTAAGACAAAGTGATAAAAAAGCCATAGTTTGACTATGGCTTTTTTTGTTGTCGAATGAGCAAAATTAACAGGCTTCGCCAACTTGCACTCCGTTTAGGATATCTTGCGCGGAAGCGAGGCTAGCAACCAGTTGTTGCGCTGACTGAAATTCTGGCATCTGCATGATGGCTTTGTAATCTGCCACCTTCCCTTTACCGGCAATCATTTGCCAGCGCTGTGCCAGCCGGCTATTTTCTGGCCACTGAAAATCGTTTAACAAAGTATCTACCCAATCTGGTTTGTTGCAGACCAGTGCGATATCACAGCCGGCAGCAAAAGCATGAGCTGCACGCTGGCGAATATCTCCTGCAATGCTGGCACCCTCCATGGTTAAATCATCTGAAAAAATCACACCATCAAAGTGCATTTTGTCTCTTAGCACACCTTGCAGCCAGAGTGTGGAAAAACCAGCCGGTTCGGTAGGGTCAACTTTAGGATAAACCACGTGTGCCGGCATCAGTGCCGGCATGCCATGATGAATCAAATCGTTAAACGGCTGAATATCATCCGCCCATAATTCATCCCAGTTACGGTTGTCCTGAGGAAGAGTCAAATGGCTATCTCCGCTGGCGGCACCGTGTCCGGGAAAATGTTTGCCGCAAGTAGCCATGCCACCACGGGCCAGACCACGCTGTAAAGCAAGTGCCAGAAAGCTGACAACAGCTGGTTGCTGATGAAAGCTGCGGTTACCAATCACTGCACATTCACCCCAGTCTAGATCCAATACCGGTGTAAATGATAAATCGATACCACAAGCACGTAATTCTGTGGACAGTACCCAGCCTACTGTTTCAGCCATTTTATCAGCCATGGCCGCGCCATGCTGTTCCCAGCACTGCCCCAGTGTCCGCATCGCCGGTAAACGAGTAAATTCCGGAATAAAACGCTGTACCCGCCCCCCTTCATGGTCAACTGCAACGATGAGCTCGGGTGTACGTAGGGCTTTAATTTCGGCTACAAGTGCAGTGAGCTGTGCACGAGACTGATAATTACGCCGGAATAGAATCACGCCACCAATGGCGGGATGGCTTAAACGTCTGCGTTCTACTTCGCTCAGATGAAAAGCTTCCACATCGGCCATAATCGGGCCGCGTGCTGTTACCGGAGGTTGTGCTGACAACATAGAATGATTCCAGAACCTTTAATAATTGAATTAGTAGCTTGAACAAAATTTAAAATGATGGGACAACATGATGAATCCGGTCTGAACACAAAAGTCAGTCGATAGATTAATTTACGCCTGTATACACATTGAATTGACAAGACGGTTTACCCCGCCAAATATTTTTAGTGTACTTTTAGGGCAGTATCAAAGCGATATACAAAGTATTATTGGCTCGCCGGATGAGTAAAGGGACACTTTTTCCGCTTTCCTGTACTGCCTGCTCGAAATCCTTCTCATTGTGTACCAATTTTGAACCAACAGCGACAATGACATCCCCGCGACGTAAATCAACCTGTGCAGCTAATTTTCTAACATCTTCAATCACCAGCCCTTTACTGCTTGCACGCAGCTCCAGACCAAGGTGTTGTTCTAAAAAATTATCACCGTCAGTAGGCATAATGTCGCTGGCTGCACTAGATGGAGCACTGATGGCTGGTGACATATTATCCAGTGTTACCTTAATATCCTGTTTTCGGCCTTTACGCCATATCCCGAGAATAATTTGTTTTCCAGGCGGCAGCAGTCCGACTCTGACCGGTAAATCACTGGAGGTTTCCAGTTCTTCTCCATTAACACTTTCAACAATGTCACCGGGTTGCAGACCTGATCTGGCTGCTGGTCCGCCGGCTACTACCTGTGTAATCAGCGCGCCATTAGCCTTATTGAGCCCAAAAGATTTGGCCAGATTGTAGTTCACTTCCTGAATAACCACACCCAGACGTCCGCGCTGTACTTTACCGGTGGTTTTTAGCTGTTCAGCCACATTCATGGCTACATCTATCGGAATGGCAAAAGAGATGCCCATAAAGCCGCCACTACGACTGTATATCTGGGAATTGATGCCAACTACCTGACCTTTTAGGTTAAATAGGGGACCACCTGAATTGCCCGGATTAATGGCTACATCTGTTTGAATAAATGGGGTGTAGTTCTCTTCTGGCAGGCTACGCCCTTTGGCAGAAACGATACCGGCAGTGACACTGTTGTCAAAACCGAATGGTGCACCAATAGCCGCTACCCACTCTCCAACTTTCAATTCTTTCGGATTGCCAGGCTGCACAACTGGCAAATTATCCGCATTGATTTTCAATAAAGCCACGTCAGACTGAGGATCTGCACCAATCAATTTTGCCTGAAATTCCCGTTTATCGTTTAGCAAAACTTTAATGTTGTTCATGCCATTGACAACATGTGTATTGGTGAGAATATAGCCATCCTTACTAATGAAAAAACCTGAGCCGAAATTGTATTCATCATCATTTGTCTGCGGCGTCTGAGGCACATTAGGTAACAGATGTTTGAAATATTCGTAAAACGGGTCATTATCGGGCAGCGTATCGGAGCTGCTTTCAATGTCACCGTCAAGGCTGCGGTTATCTCGGGTGGCCTGTATGTTTACCACGGCGGGACCCTGCTGGTCTACCAGCCGAGTAAAATCAGGCAACAGCATGGCTACCTGATTGCTGTTACCATCAGTGCCGGCAGGTATTTCTTTTACAAAACCCTGATTGGCTGTTTTGCCAAACCAGTGTTCCAGCCGGTCACACCCAGCTGCCGCCAACAACGCTGACAAAATTGCCGTCAACATATATTTGCGATTTATCCGCATCAACTTCCCTATCTTGTTTGTTTTCTTACACAAGCGGTGATCAATAATATTGTAACGAAAAGAGGCGTAAAGTTACTTAATCAGACAGTTAAAGTTGCCTTCGCCGGATATTCGCATAAATCATTTATCAAACAGCGTTCGCAGTCAGGTTTACGTGCTTTACATATGTAACGGCCATGTAAAATAAGCCAGTGGTGGGCATTCAAACGATACTGTTTCGGCACCACTTTCATTAATTTATCTTCTACTTCGCGTACGGTTTTGCCTGGAGCCAAACCGGTCCGGTTACACACACGAAAAATATGCGTGTCTACAGCAATGGTCGGCTGGCCAAATGCGGTATTCAGCACCACATTGGCTGTTTTACGACCTACACCAGGTAAAGCTTCTAGCTGATCTCGTGTCTGCGGTACTTCGCCGTCATATTGCTCAACCAGAATTGCGCAGGTTTCCATCACATGTTTGGCTTTGGTTTTATATAAGCCTATGGTGCGAATACAGTCCATTAGCTTACTTTGCCCCAGCGCCAGCATGCTCTGAGCGGTGGGTGCCAGCTTAAAAAGCTGCACGGTACATTTGTTAACAGATACATCGGTGGCCTGTGCCGACAGCATAACGGCGATTAATAATTCAAATGGGGTATGATATTGCAGCTCTGTGGTCGGATGCGGACAGGCGGCCTGCAAACGACTGAATATTTCCTCGCGTTTATGTGCATTCATGAAGTTGTTCTATTAGCGGTTTTCTGTTGCTGGCGAAACTGCCAAGGTGCAATAGCACGTGCATTGTGCCACAGACCGAGCCGTTTTTGGCGTGCCTGAAGCTGGGCTTGCTGATAGCGGCTAAAACTCAGCCGATCCTGCTGTTTTTTTGCAATAGAATCGTAATGCCATGCATAGCCTTGCTGTACCATCCATAAATTCATGTCTTCATTGCTCAGCATTATCTGCCCTACTTCGCGCTGATATTGGTCGATAGCCACAACATTCACAGCGACTGATTTACCTTCAATACGCGTTTTTAAAGCATCTCTACTGGCAATGCCATAGGCCTGTTTGATTTCAGGCGCATCAATACTGGCCAGTCGAATTTTGTGCATATAGCCGTTATTATCTTTAACATGGATGGTATCCCCGTCATGTACGCTGTCAACCTGTCCTGTGTAACGTCCTTTGCTCGCCGGTGCATACTTTCTGCCTTTGGCAACGTGCGGCCGACCATTGAAAATATCTTGTACGGAACGCAGAATACTATCTGCTTTCTGTATCTGGTTTTGCAATGGCGCAATTATACTGTCTGGCAACCAAACTTTAGCCAGCGTCAGTACCATCGCCAGCCAGATTAAAATTTTACGCCATTTGCTTACTGCTTTTTGTCTGTTCTGCATTTACCTCTAAAATCACCCCTCAAAAAACCCTACTGTAAGTATCTCAGACTGACAGACATAAAAATCGCCATTAAAACAATGGCAGCCAGCTGCTGGTATTGATAATAGCTGGCTGCACAGAAACAAGTGCAAATATGTTTGTTCACCTCTGCCGCAACTGATTCAGACTTTGGCTGTTAACACCTGAACGCCACTCTGGCAACCCAGCAGCAGCAAATCAGCAGGATGGTGGGTAAACAAACCGTTTTCGACCACACCTGGTATGCCGTTAATAGCATCTTCCAGTTTTATTGGTTCGCTGATATTCAAATTGGCAACGTCAAGAATCTGGTTACCGTTATCAGTTGTAAAGCCTAGACGTAATTCCGGTTCACCGCCGAATTTCAGTAGCCGGCGCGCCACCAGTGAACGGGCATTTGGCATCACTTCCACTGGTACAGGCACATGACCAAGGCGACTAGTATATTTACTTTCGTCGGCAATACAGATAAATTTTTCTGCTGCACTGGCGACAATCTTCTCATTCAACAAAGCGCCACCGCCACCTTTAATCATTTGTAATAAATGATTGATTTCATCGGCTCCATCGATGTATAACGGCAGGCCGTTCACTTCATTCAATGTGACTTCAGGAATACCAAAGCTCTTCAGAGCCGCACTAGTCTGGGCAGATGTGGACACCGCACCTTTGATTCTTTTTCTGCTTTGCGCCAATGCCTCAATAAAAAAACGTACAGTTGATCCGGTGCCGATGCCCAGATATTCGTTTTCCTGCACATATTCAACCGCTTTTTCTGCGGCCTGACGCTTGAGTTCATCTTGTGCTGCCATACTACTGCTCCTTGTTTATCCTAAATAGATGACAAATTAGTTTGTCTGTATCAAAAAATTATAGCTCAAGCCTGCATTGGATTAAACCGCTGTAAGCAGAACAACTGCCTGTGCCTCAATTGCTTCTTGTCGCCCTAAATAACCAAGTTTTTCATTGGTTTTGCCTTTGATATTAACGGCATCAACCGGCAAATTCAGTACAGCGGCTATATTTTGCCGCATTTGGTCGATGTAAGGGCGCAGTTTAGGCTGCTGGGCAATCACAGTACTGTCTACATTGACTACTTTCCAGCCTGCCGCCTGCACTTGAGCATAAGCCCCGCGTAACAACTCGCGGCTGTCTGCATCTTTATTCACAGCAGCAGTATCTGGATAAAGTTTGCCAATATCACCCAACGCAGCAGCACCTAACAAAGCATCGGTAATCGCATGCAGCAGGGCATCGGCATCTGAATGTCCAAGCAATCCTTTATCAAAAGGGATGGAAACTCCGCCTAATATCAGCGGCCGGCCGGCTACCAACTGATGCACGTCATAGCCCTGCCCGATTCTGATAGATTTCATTCAATGTTATCCTGCTGTAAGAAATAAGTAGCCAGTAAAGCATCTTGTGCACTGGTTAATTTTAGGTTCCGGATATCTCCTGCCACCAGCAGCGGTGCAAGCCCCATGGCTTCTACAGCGGAAGATTCATCAGTTATTACGTCTAAATCTGCCTGATCCAGTGCTGCAGCCAGCATACCTGCACGAAACATCTGCGGCGTCTGAGCCTGCCATAAACCTGCTCTGTTGACCGTCCTGCTGACCTGCTGTGCCGGGTCTGCCTGCTTCAATGTATCAGCCACCGGCAGTGCTGATAATCCGCCCACCGGATGATGCTGTACTGCCTTTATTAGGCGTTCAACTGATTCTGTACTAACACAGCAGCGGGCGGCATCATGTACCAGCAGCCAGTCTGTATCCAGAACGGCATAGTGCTGCTGGGCCAGTCTGATGCCATTGCGCACTGTTTGCGCTCGCGTGTCTCCACCACAGCGCAGAATAGCGATATTGGGAGGTAAAGCAGCAGATGGATATATGGTATCGATGTACTCATCCTGTGACGACACGACAATGAACACTAAATCAATTGCTGGTATTCCGGCTAATCGTGTGACAGTATGTTCGAGCACCGTTCGCCCTACTAGACGGACATACTGTTTCGGGCACTCTGCACCAAAGCGTGCGCCGACACCTGCAGCCGGAATCAGCGCAATACGCCGGCTCATGCAGATTTATCCTCTTGTTGCTGCTGCCACTGCCGCCACGCACATGGTGCACCGACAATTTTATCCAGCGTTTGTAAATATGCTTCGTGTTCCGCCATATCTTCTGCATTGGGTTTGATGACAGGAAGAGCTGTATGTTGTATCTGATATTGGCCACCACCCGCAATACTGGTATCGGTATTACCTGCCATCAGCTCATCCACCAAGCTAAACTGGCTGCGGGTCATGGCCAAATAAACTTCACCAAGCAACTCGCAGTCTATCAGCGCACCGTGCAGTACGCGCTTGCTGCGATCCACTTCCAGACGGGTACACAGAGCATCGAGTGAATTTTTCTGTCCCGGGTATCTTTCGCGCGCCATTTGCAGAGTATCGGTGATTTTCTCAGTAATGGTTCTGGTAGCGGGCATATTAAGTTTTTTAAATTCCATATCCAGAAAGCTTTCGTCAAAGCCCGCATTATGGATAATGAGTTCTGCTCCGCTGATATAATCAGCTATTTGCTGGGCAACTTCGGCAAAGACTGGAGCTTTCATCTCATGCAGTTTTTCCAATGTGATGCCATGAACTGCCACTGCTTCTTCGGGTATATCACGCTCAGGATTAATATAAAGATGCAGATTATTGCCGGTAAGCCGCCGGTCTATCATTTCTACTCCGGCAAATTCAATCAATCTGTCGCCATTACTGGCAGACAGGCCGGTAGTTTCAGTATCGAGAATAATTTGACGCATGCTAATGCTTTAAGCGGCAGAATACCGCAGATTTAAAATAACAATAATACTAAAAAATCCCATTACACGCACAATGCAATTGGCAACCAAGGTATGTTTTCTATTGAGTACAGCGATTGATTTTAATTTCTGAGCGATTCCTAGACAGAAAGGTCTCTAACCTGTTGCCAAGACCTTAAAATCAGATTTCAACCAGCTTTTTGCCCTTTTAGACAATAGACCACAAAGAAATGACTATTTTTATTTTAAATAAAAACAAATATTTAATAAAATATACTAATTATTTTTAGAAATAAAAATAATTATCATTTGCAATTGTAAAACAATTTGTTTATGATGCCCCTATGTTCACGCAACAAAACAAATTTTTCCAAATAAAGTACTGATTTATTTGAATATCCAAACTGATTTACATATAAATTGCTGCTTGCGCAACGATTTATATTGGAAGTTAACTATTGGTAGTGGTTTGTGTTCCTTTTTGCGCCCCTTTTTTAGGGGCGATTTTTTTGCCAGTATCAGGTTCTTCTGAGCAAATTAAGCCAGATCAGCTAAGAATAATCTGCCGCAACATCGTCAGATAATTCACATTATCGCGGCTGATAACGTCCGGCCATGGCTTGATATATCAGATTTTCATTTTGTAAAACGTTGTAGCGGCTGTTCAGGACATTCTGTGCAGAAGAATATTGCGTATTCAGCGCATCCAACCAGTCACTGAGCGGATTGGTACCATACTGATAGCGTGCATGGTAGTACCGGCTGTTTTTTATATCAAACTGATATTTTTGTTCGGAATTGGCTAAGGTATGACGACTAAGGGTGTATTGCTGATAATATCGTTCTACCTCATTTAGTGCCGTTGTCAGTGACTGCTCAAATGTCAGTCTAGCGCTGTCAAAATCAGCTTTGGCTTGCTTATTTTGCCAATATAAGGTCTGCCAGTCGAGAAATGGCAGGTTGACGTTAACACTGGCCGTACCAACAGGAAAACGCAAGGCAGAGTTTGCCGAATCTGAACGAGAATTTACTGCCGTACTGAGGCTGATGCCTGGATACCAGCTACGGCGAGTACCTTGCTGGGTGGCATAGGCAGACTGTAGGCGATATTCCGCCGCGCGTAGATCTGGACGATTGGCGAGAACGGATAAAGGTACATCCAGATTCACTTCACTGAATTTAATCTGATTCAAAGGTGTTGGCTGGATATCCGTTGTTTCATTTGGTCGTTGATTAAGTAAATTGTGCAGCGTCTGCACTACGTCGGCACGATTTTGTTGCAGAGAAGTCAGGCTGTTTTCTGCATTCAGTAGAGATTGTTTGGCATTAGTAGCATTAATACTGCTCACTTTACCCACCGCATACTGTGCCTGCGAGATGCGAGCAATCTGACGGTATTGCTCGATGCTGTCCTTAGTCAGGCTGATGGCGCCATCGATATAGGCCAAATGAAAATAATTATCCACTACACTGTTTATTAGTGCTAAACGGCTGGCGGCCATATCCTGCTCGCTGGCCTGATAGCGCCAGATAGCGGCATTGGTATTAGCACGGATTTTTTGCCACACATCCAGCTCATAGCTCAGTCCCAGCTGGCCGCTAAAGCTACGGCTGGATGCCCCGCCCTCTTTCAGGTCTTTACTGCTACTGGCACCAAGGGAACCATTGGCTTTAGGAAATAAATCCGTGCCCGTCAGCCGCGCAGTGTAGCGCGCTTTTTCAGCGGTTATAGCAGCCTGCCGTAAATCAATATTATTTGCCAGTGCTGTAGTAACCAGCTGATTCAATGTAGCATCTTGATAAATTTCCCACCAGTTGCCGTTTACCTGATACTTTGCGGCAATTTCAGCACTGCTGAGCATACCGGCCCGATATAGGCTCTGCTGCGGATAAGGTGTCTGAGTAGCGCAGGCATTCAGCAACACACTTAAACCTACAATTAAAGCTGCGGTGCTTTTTTTCACAGAAATATTTTTCATCATGATTGATTTTATCTTCTTGGCAGCAGCCATTAATACATTCATTTAATTACTACTGCCTACCTCTTTCCGCTACAGAATACTGGACTGGTAATTGGCTTAATCTCGCGACAGGGCATCTATCGGATTTAGCTGTGAAGCACGTTTTGCCGGCATAAACCCGAATAACACACCTATGAAGCTGGAACACAAAACCGCCATCACAATCGAAATGGTTGAGAATGACATGGCAAAATCGGTGGCCAGCATGTTAAACAACATACTGATGGCAAAAGAAAACAACACACCTACCAGCCCACCAATCAAACAAATCAGTACAGCCTCTATCAGAAACTGCTCCAGAATATTGTGCTGACGTGCGCCTATGGCCATACGGATACCAATTTCCTTCACTCGTTCTGTTACCGATACCAGCATGATATTCATCACACCGATACCGCCCACCACCAGTGAAATCAAAGCAATACTGGATATCAGCATTGTCATGGTACCGGTAGTACTTTCAATAGTCTGCTTGATGGTGTCGCTATTGCGGGTAAAAAAATCTTCAGTACCGTGGCGGGTTTTAAGTAATTCAATAATGCCCTTTTCCGCAGTCTGGGAATTTACATTGTCTTTGATTTTTACGGTAACAGATGTAATGTATTTAGAACCAGAAATGCGGTTCATCAAGGTGGTATACGGCGTATAAAGCTGTAAACTGTCGGTATCAGCAAATCCATTATTATTAGGTGCAGCTACGCCAATGATGCGCAAAGGGCGCTTATTAAACAAAATTACCTCACCCAACGGATTACTGCCGTCTGCGAAGAGTTTATTTTTGGTGTTGTCATCAATCACCACTACCTGACTGTTTTGGCTAACATCATCTTCATTAAACAGGCGGCCAAAAGCAAGTTTGATACCGCGTACATCAAAGTACTGATCTCCCACCCCATAGAGCTGGGCGGAAAGAGACTGATTTTCATAGGTGAGTGTGCCACTGGTGTTGGCACCAGGAGTAACACTGTCAACATAGTCCTGCTGTTTCAATGCTTCGGCATCGCCTACGGTCAACGTTTTAATCCGCGAAGAACGGCGATCGCCATAGCCATAACCTGGATAAACAGACACCGTATTGGTGCCCATGGCATTAATGTTTTCAAGAATTTTTTCTTGCGAACCACGTCCCAGTGCCACAACCGATACTACTGATGCAATACCGATAATGATACCGAGCATAGTAAGAAATGAGCGCATCTTATGCGCCATAATCGCCTGAATCGACATGCGAAACGATTCAAATAGTTGGTCACGGTAAAAAAGCCACGAGTTGCGCTCTTCGATACTTTCGATGCGACTTGTGGGAATATTCGGATTTTTGCTGTGGTCGGCAATAATGCGTCCGTCACGGATTTCTATTACGCGGTTGGCATTGGCTGCTATGCTTGGATCGTGGGTCACCATCACAATGGTATGGCCAGCGTCGTGGAGTTTATGCAGGATTTCCATGACGTTCTGTCCGCTGCCGGTATCGAGTGCACCGGTGGGCTCATCCGCCAGAATAATTTCCCCGCCGTTCATCAGAGCGCGTGCGATACTGACGCGCTGCTGCTGGCCACCAGATAGCTCATTAGGACGGTTGGCTTCTTTACCTGACAGGCCGAGCTGCGACAGTAATTCATCTGCCCGTTGCAGCCGTTCATCGTGTTCCATGCCCGCATATACGGCCGGTAGAGCCACATTTTCACGCGCAGTTAAGGTGCCTAGCAAGTTATAACGCTGAAAAATAAAGCCAAAACTGCGGCGACGCAGTGCAGCCTGCTCGTCTGCACTCATAGTGGCCGTTTCCACACCATCAATTTTGTAGGAACCACTGGAAGGCACATCCAGACAGCCGATGATGTTCATCAGTGTGGATTTACCAGAACCGGACTGGCCGATAATGGCAACAAAATCACCTTTTTCGATACTCAGGTTAATATCCTTGAGTACCTGAACACGGTTTTCACCCTGACCAAACCAGCGGTTAATACCTTTGATTTCCAATAGACTCATGGCTTACATTCTCGGGCCGCGCTTTTTCGGTTCGATGCTGACACCATCTTTAGCTTCAGCTTTGCTCAAAGAAGATAATACGACCTTTTCACCTTCTTTCAGCCCCGATTTCACTTCGGTCCGCATACCATCAGTGATGCCGGTGTGAATCTGTCTTTCCTGTACCTGCTGGTTATCATCGAGTACCTGAACAACTTTTTTGCCGCGACGATGTTTGATGGCCTGATTGGAAACGGTGAGTACATTTCTCACGGCTTTTACAAAAATATTGTTCTGTGTAGTCATGCCAATATGCAGAGCACCATCATCATTCGGTACCAGTGCACGGGCATAGTAATAGATGGCAGTATCGGTGGTATCGGTACTGGTGTTGTAGCTACCCTGTGACATAGTAGTCAGACCAGGGTCTACAGCATCCAATTTCGCCTGACGCATTTTGCTGTTATCGGCCAGCGTGGTGAATGTCAGATTCATTCCTGCCTTCACCTTGCTCATGTCACCTTCGGCAATCTGCATTTTATTCAGCATTTTGCTTAAGTCAGCTAACTGGACGATAGTTGGTGTGTTTTGGCTAGAATT
Organism: Snodgrassella alvi; assembly: GCF_040741455.2. Classification (NCBI taxonomy): domain Bacteria; kingdom Pseudomonadati; phylum Pseudomonadota; class Betaproteobacteria; order Neisseriales; family Neisseriaceae; genus Snodgrassella; species Snodgrassella alvi. The sequence goes on along the minus strand of NZ_CP160328.2, from coordinate 2,128,014 downwards.
GACGGTCTGTCCTTCTTCTACCGGAATGGAAACCACGGTACCGGCCATCGGCGCGGTAATGCGGGTATAGCCCAAATCTGCTTCTGAGGTATTGATAGCAATCTGAGTTTGGCGAATCTGAGATTTCAGCTCTGCCACATTGGCTCGGGCAGCAGCCAGATTATCCTGTGCATTATCATAATCCGCTTTGGAAGTTGCATCTTGTCCGATTAAAACTTGCTCACGTGCAAATGCACGCTGCTTCATTTTTAATGCGATTTCCGCCGATACCAACTGGGCACGATAAGTATCCAGCTTGGCTTTATTGGTATTCAGGGTATTCATCTGGGTGGTGGAATCAATATCGGCAATCAGGTCGCCTTTTTTTACCTGCTGTCCCAGTTTGACATACAACTTTTTAATCTGTCCTGAAGCTTGTGCACCCACATCCACCAGTTGAGCTGCGGCAATTTCACCGGTCGCATTCACTGTCTGGGTAATATCACTGCGGCGTACTTCATCAGTCACAAAATTCATCTGATTTTTGGGTTTGAAAAATAGGTTCCACAGGATTGCCGCTAGCAGCAACAAAACCAATAGCCATACTACCCTTTTAACCCATTTTTTTTTCATTTGCTTCATTATCCGTATCACACTTAAGTGTTTTTGCCCTTTTTAATATACCAGCGGCAAAAGATTAAGATTGTAAAGGATGAAAACCATTCTCATCAATATATCTGATGATTAAATATATAAGTCTGCGCCCAAACCTGAACCTGCATGCACTCATTAACCATTATTTACGCTTTTCAGCGTGGCGGTGCTGCAGTTACATTGGAAAGGGGCCGGCTTTGACAATACACACATAACTGATTAAGCTGCGCAGCTTTGTTTTTGCCGGCATTGAAAAAAAACACCATCGGTTTACAATCAAATCATGAATACCCAGCAATCTGTCGCATTTAATTCAATGAAATAACCCAGAAAGCTGTTTGGAACACACACTAATGACTAATTCGAATGTCCGCCGTGCTGTATATGCCGGCAGTTTTGATCCGCCGACAAATGGCCATTTATGGATGATTCGCGAAGCCCAGCCGTTATTTGATGAGCTAGTGGTTGCGATTGGCGTGAATCCTGAAAAAGCAACTACCTACACCATAGAAGAGCGTAAGGATATGTTGCGTGCCATTACCGCCAATTTTCCTAATGTGAAAATTTCCAGTTTTCAGAATCAGTATTTGGTTAATTATGCCCGTAGTATCGGTGCCGATTTCATCGTACGCGGTATCCGTACTGCTTCGGATTATGAATATGAGCGTTCGATGCGCCATATCAATCATGATTTACAGCCGGATATTTCTACAGTTTTTCTGATGCCACCGCGAGAGTATGCCGAAGTCTCGTCAACCATGGTAAAAGGTATGGTTGGTCCGCAGAACTGGCAGACGATGATACGTCGCTATGTACCAGATGCGGTGTATGAAAAAATTATGCAGGATCATTTGTATCAGGAACACTAAACAGTACAGCACGTTTAGATTCCGGCTCTGCAACCAGTAAACCAGCCAAGGTTTACTGGTTTTAATGTAATTGTCGGTTTAGTCTATCCACTCGAATTTCTTTAATTTTTGCTATTCGATTGGCTTAATACCGAGCCGGCTAAGGATTTGGTTTCTTCACTATATTTTGAACTTTTTAAAGCCTTCGATGCAATGGTTTCTATTTTTTTCCGGTTTGTTTAGTGGTACTGGATTGAGCCAAAGCAGAAGCGGCAAGCTGCTTTTGAATTTTGGAAGCATCAGGTTTTTTTAAAGTCTTAGCTGCATTGGATGCTATTGCTGAAGACGTTTTTTTATTTGCAGACATATCATTTTATCTCCATAAGTAATTTAAATATTATTTTCTGAGGTTTTAATAATTTATACTTCAAATTTATTTTAAACTTAATATTTATATTCTGAAATATATTTATATTAAATTTGCACTTAAGTTTTAATTAAAAACTTAAAAATCAATCTATCTGTTTTTTCGAAGCAGACACGTACACAATACGATATATACCCTAATAGGATACATGTATTCAGTAGATGAAGGTGTTAAAGATTTGATATTGACAGCCTGCTCTGTGCATGGCCATATAAAAGTGGCCATTCCTACTCTTACAGCATTTCTTACGCTGATTGCATTTAGAATAGCTACTATTATTTCGGCTTCATCTTTTAAATCATAGCATGATACGCACACTACTCTTACCGCTACTGCTTCTGGTAGTAAATATTCAGCTCAGTGCAAAACTTTTAGCCTTATATGTAACTCAGGTTTTCACTTATCGGTATGGCTGCGTACAGTATATATTTCTTTTACTGGCTTTTTACTAATGCGCTATTTATGCTCAAGACGAGAGGATGCAGTCTTTATGTAACGTTTTCTTATCAGACTAATATTAATAAACATTAATTGTAAAAATTGTTATTGTGCGAATTCTTGTCGCACCACATTTAGCCACGCTTTAAGTGCCGGCGTCAGCTTTTTATGGCGCGGCCATGCCATAGATAAACGCCAGTTGATTGTAGGGTCTGTGAGTGGGACGGCTGCAAACACCTTGCTATCAAAATCATCAGTGTAATAGCGTGGCAGTAAAGCAATACCTATTTCTTTCTCTACCATATCTCGCAATAGCTCCCACTGGCTAGTACAGCAAACAACATTCGGTTCAAAGCCCTGATCGCGGCAGGCATTGACAATGCGCTCATATAGAGCAAAACCTCGGCTAAACAGAATAAAAGATTCATCACGCAAGCTGCGCAGCGATATCGATTCGGGAATATTAGCCAGCCTTTTTCGTGGAAACAAAACCATCAGCGGGTAATCGCACAAGGGAATGTGGTTAAATTCATCGCTTACCGGTAGCAGCAACTGACCGGCATCCAGCCGGTTATCCAGCAAAGCAGCTTCGATATCGCGGGTACCGGATTCGATAAACGCCAGCTCAATATCTGGACATTGCTGATGAAAACGGAAGAAAACCGGCGTAAGCAGACGGCTCCCAAGCAGGGACATACCAATGCGCAAGGTACCGGATTTTAATTTGCGGTAATCCGCAACTTCCTGTTGCAAGAGATTGACCTGATTCAGTATCTGCTGCGAACGATCATAGACACGCTGACCAATTTCGGTAGGCTGTACCAGTCGTTTGCGGCCGTTTTCACCTTTATAAAGTAATGCTACATTTAGTTCATTTTCTAATGTATGTATTATTTTGCTTACGCTGGGCTGCGATAAAGCCAGTTTTTCTGCGGTGGCGGAAAAGCTATGATTCTGAACCAAAGCCACCCAGCACTGAAGTGCTTTTATATCAATCATAATTATTCAGGAAAAGAATAATAAAAAACTTATAATTCATATTACGCCTAATAAGGCTTACTATAATTTAGCGCCTGAATTAATGGCATCAGGAAAGCCAATATGAATATCTTACACCTTTGTCCGGCTAACTGCTTGCGTATCTGCAGTCAGATCGGCGTAATTATATTGTTCTGGATAGCTGGACTCGGTATTGAAAAAGTTACGCATATTCCTCTATCCGCTGGTGTAATCGGTTTATTTCTGCTGTTAGTCCTTTTACAACTAAAAATAATCAAGCTGTCGTGGGTATCCAGTGGAGCACAGGCGCTACTCGGAGAGCTGATGCTGTACTTCATGCCTATTCTGATTGCGGTGGTGCAATATAAAGCACTTTTTATGGCTGAAGGCTGGCAATTGATTGTAAGTATCGTCAGCGGCACCTTTCTGGTGATGAGTAGTACAGCTCTGACGCTGAAATACTGTTACCGCATGCGACGTGCCTGGATTAAGCGCCGCCATATCTAAAAAACCAATAATCATTTTTCCTACTTAGAAAACCTATATGAATATCATTGCTGTCGGCTGCTTTATCTGGACCATCGTGCTGTATGCATTGGCCAAAAAATGTTATCGCGCCAAACCCATTATGCTGTTATCCCCAGCTATTACATTTAGTGTCATCACCATTGCGGTGATGCAGTGGCTCAACATTAGATACGCCGATTACAATCAATACACACGTTATATATCTGGCCTGCTCGGACCGGCCACAGTGGCTTTTGCCATCCCCATTTACCAATATCGCGAGGTGATGAAGCGGCAGCTACCAATACTCTTGGCGGCCATTATTGTTGGCATGTCTGTTGGTGTCGGCAGTGCCTATCTTATGGCTCGTTTGTTTCATTTTAATCATGAAGTTACTTATAGCCTGATGGCACGGTCTGTTTCCACGCCATTTGCGATTGAGCTGGCAGATAAAATCCATGGCTCGGCCGCACTGGTATCGGTATTTACCATTATTACTGGGTTAGCCGGCATGCTGTTTGGTGACATCACACTGGCTTTCAGCCGCAGCCGTCTGCATCTTGCTAATGGTGCCGCTTTTGGTAACGCCGCTCATGGCTTCGGTACCTCACGCGCTATTCAGCGCAATGCCGATGAAGGGGTGGTTGCCAGTCTCACCATGATATTAGCTGGTTTATTTATGGTACTGGTCGGCCCGATGCTGGTGCGGTTTATTGTATGGCTGTAAAGTCTAAACCTCACTTTACAAAATATTTACCGCTGCCGTACAATGATTCTCGGCATCTTATTTCTATTCCTTATCACATTAAAGCCGCACTGGTAATTACCAGACGGCACATTTCTCTTGTCTTATATATTTACAGACAAAACATTCTTAATAGTATATCTATAGGGAGTAGCTACACATGGCATATCAATCTCTCAATCCGTTCACCAACGAACTGACTAAAACTTTCAACAATCACACAGACGCTGAAGTAGAAAACATCCTCACTCAGGCCTATACGCTGTATCAGTCTGCGTGGTCGCAGCCACAAAACATAAGTGACAGACAGGCACTTTTACGCCGTCTAGCAGATGTCATGACGCTGCATCAAGAAAAAATTGCTCGAATCATTACTCAGGATATGGGTAAACGTCTGGCCGAAAGTCGAAATGAAGTGGTTAACTGCATTGAAATCGTGCAGTATTATGCCGAACAGGCAGCCGAATTACTCAAACCAGTAGCTTATCCAAGTAAGCTAGGTAAAGGCTGGGTAGAACATCATCCCATCGGAATTATTCTGGCGATTGAACCATGGAATTTTCCAATATATCAATTGATTCGTGTGATTGCGCCAGCAATGGCTGTTGGCAATCCAGTGGTCGCCAAACATGCAAGCAATGTGCCGCAATGTGCACAACTGATGGAAGATTTGCTGCATGAAGCCAATGCACCAGCAGGCGCCTATACCAATTTGTTTGTTAACACACAGCAGATTGCCACTATTATTAGCGACAAGCGCGTACAAGGCGTGGCGCTCACCGGTTCTGAAGGTGCCGGCAGCATAGTAGCCGGACAGGCTGGCAGCAAATTGAAAAAAGCCACCATGGAGCTGGGTGGCAATGATGTCTTTGTCGTGACTGAAGATGCAGACGTGGCGGCAGCAGCACATACGGCCGTTGGTGGCCGCCTGTTCAATGCCGGACAAGTATGTATCGCCGCAAAACGATTTATCGTGCATGAACAAGTGGCCGAAGAGTTTATCCGAATTGTCAAAGAAGATTTTGCCAATGTGGTAATGGGAGATCCACTAGATGAACATACCACGCTCGCACCACTATCATCTCGCAAGGGCAAAGAGGATTTGCAGAAACAACTTGATGCAGCTATCAGCCATGGCGCCAAAGTATTATGCGGCAATCAGCCAGCTGAAGGTAACTTCTTTACCCCTACCCTGATTACTGATATCAGCCGCGACAATCCAGCTTATTTTGAGGAATTTTTTGGTCCGGTAGCGCAGCTGTATGTGGTGAAAAATGATGATGAAGCTGTCGCTCTGGCCAATGATTCTAATTTTGGGCTGGGCGGAACTGTGTTTTCGAAAGACATCGAACGCGCTAAAAAACTGGCTTCCCGTATCGAAACCGGTATGGTATTCATCAACCGCTTTGGGGATTCAGTTGCTAAGCTGCCATTTGGCGGAGTAAAACGCTCCGGTTTCGGCCGCGAACTGAGCGATCTGGGCATTAAAGAATTCGTAAACCACAAACTGATAGTAGTTGGTCAAGAATAAATTTTCTTTATTAAAAAAAGCAGTCTGTTATTCAGACTGCTTTTTTGCACTTCACCTATGCCATCTCTAGAACACATCAACACCCAACTCAAACAAATATTTATTTTCGGATATTAAAATCCACCTGCTGAGGCAAATTTTTTGGCACAATCAATAATACAAACGGATGCATCTGATAATCAAGCGCGGTACCGTTGTGGATACGTATATCTAATATCAGTTTATCCCGCGTGCGACTGAGTGCCATAGGGGTGATATCAAGCTGCCGCTGCACAATTCCAGCATCATAAACTAGAACATCGTGAGTGTTAAAATCAATCGGTGTTGGCTGACCATTAGGTCCCATCGTTGCAGCCATAGCAAAATAACGTGAAAACTCGGATGCAGTATTGATATGCCTTGGTACCGGCCGGTTGACCGTATTTTTAATAAAATAGTGTCTTGCCTCTTGATAAGGGACGGTAGTAACAGCCTGTGCTTGGGGCACCAAACCTTTTGCCGCTTTTGCTGTAACTCGATGACAGGCACTCAGAAAAGCAGCCACAAACCAAGCCAACATTATGACGTAAACCGTACTGCGCATACCATACCTCCTGTCTGGCAAAATTGCCGCTAAGACTGCTTAAACGCCATCCAAGCTAGCGTTAACCAGCCAATAATCATTGTTACCCCACCTACAGGTGTTATAGCACCCAGCCAGCGCGGTAAACCTAAAGCCATCAGATACAATGAACCACAAAAAATAATTAGCCCCAGCTGCAACAGCCAGAATGGAGTTTTAACGGCAAAAGCCGGTACAGTTCTGGCCAGCACACCGAGCATCAGCAATCCCAGTGCATGCCAAAAAAAATACTGTGTGGCTGTATGCCACCATTCAAGCTGCTGTGCACTGGCCATCTGCTTTAAACCATGTGCACCAAATGCACCGAGCATTACCGCCAGAGCTAGATTCATTGCTGCCGTACCTAACCACATATCATTCCCCTTAATTTATTCAATCATAAAATCTGTTTCACTGATCATATATCAGACACCCAAATACTGTATTGCTGCCAGATAACCACAGTATATCTTCCACCCGTGTGGATAACAAACCACATTACTACTAGGTGACCCAACACCGATCGAGCATCAATCGCTTATACCATCGCCCTGAGTCAAATTGCCAGTAAAAAACAGGCCAATCCCAACGATTGGCCTGTTTTTCATTCTTTACAGGAAAAGCTTGAATCAGCAGCTTATTTGCAACTGATACCAGCAATCTGCGGTGTCTGTCCTGTGCCTACTTTAATCACACATTTAGTACTGCTGGCGCCGGATACTGTTAGATTTCCAGCGGCCAAATTCATATTCAGAGGCTCTTTCACACCCATTTTTACAGCGGTGCTGGCCAGCTTCTGCACTTCTTCCGGTGCATAGGAAGTATTGTTGCCGTCAATTTTAATATCCTTAGCGCCAGCGCTCATAGCCAGCAGCATGGAAACAGAAAACATCAAGCCATTACGTATCAATTTATTCATCGGAGTCCTTTCCGAAGAGAATATCCATCAAACATAATAATATAAAAATGCAAAAATTTCCAGAAAAATTAATCTCTTCAACCCACATCTACCACAAAAGTAGCAACTGTGTAGATACGTGCACCACTCAATGAATATACGGCGTAAGCAATAAAAAAAGCTGTATACCCGTTATATAGGTATACAGCAAACCAAAGGAACTGTTCAGATTACCTGAGCTTATTCCGCTCAGCCTGATTCTGCATAAATTTTCTTATGACTCTGATGAGTTCTGCTCTAAAGAATCTCTATCCTGCTGATATTCGCCCCATAATGCATTCACTACACCCAGCAATATGGCAAAACCAATGCCCAAACACCAAGCAAAATACCACATAATATACTCCCGTCTGTTTAGCCAAACCTGCCGGTGCGTACCGGCAGGTACTACGTTATCAATATGCGCTGTGATCGTTGCGGCGGATATGCTCACTGGTTACCTTACCGCGCATCACACGGTAGCACCAGCTGGTATAAAACAGCACAATCGGCACAAAGATAATCGCAGCCACCAGCATTACTTTCAAAGTAAATTCACTGGAGCTAGCATCCCATACTGTTAAACTCGAACGCAAATCGGTATTGGATGGCATGATAAATGGAAACATAGCTACACCAGCAGTAGCAATCACTCCAGCTAGACCCAGTGCAGACGACCAAAACGCTGCGAATGCTTTACCATTTTTGGCCAGCAGCCAAGCCAGAATAAAGCCCAGATAAGCCAGCACCGGAATCACCAGCAACAGCGGATATTGCTGATAGTTTTGCATCCACGCACCAGTGGCGGTGACCACCTGTTTGTGGAGTGGGTCGGGTGCGGCGGCTGGTAGATAGCTACCGGCTACCATGCTGTAGCCCTTGATACCCAAATTAATCCACAGACCAGCCAAAGAAAAGGTCACCACTACTACTATCAGGGCGATGGTACTTGCATGCAGGGCACGTTTTTTCACCACATCTTCCGTACGTAAAGCCAGATAAATGGCACCGTGGAAAATCATCATTGCTGCTGAAACCACACCGCACAACAGACTAAATGGATTTAGCAGCCCCCAGAAACTACCGGTGTAGAAAGAGCGCAAATCATCATCAAAATGAAAAGGCACCCCTAAAAGCAGATTGCCGAAAGCAACACCAAAAATCAGCGGCGGCACAAAACTGCCAACAAACAATAACCAGTCCCAGCTGGAGCGCCATAGCGGATTATTAATTTTACTGCGGTAATCAAACCCCACCGGCCGGAAAAACAGCGCCCACAATACGGCCATCATGGCCCAGTAAAAACCGGAAAAAGCAGTAGCATATGCATAAGGCCAAGCAGCAAAAATCGCGCCACCTCCAGTAATAAACCATACCTGATTACCATCCCAATGCGGGCCTACCGTATTAATAATCACACGGCGCTCATTATCGTTTCTGCCCACAAACGGCAGCAAAGCACCAACCCCCATGTCTTGCCCATCCATAATGGCAAAGCCGATCAGCAGCACGCCCAGCAGTAACCACCAGATGAATTTCAATACCGGATAATCCAAGAATTCCATGCTCAACTCCTAATGCTCTGCTTCATTGGCATAGCGACCCGTGCCCAGCGAGCCCGGTCCCTGACGCGAAAACCGTACCATCAGATAAACTTCCACAATCAGCAGTATCGTGTACAAAGTCACAAAGCCGAAAATAGAACCCCATAGGTTGGCGGCAGTTAACGAAGATACAGACAGATTAGTGGGCAGCACGCCGTATACCGTCCATGGCTGGCGGCCATATTCGGCCACAAACCATCCTGCTTCACAAGCCAGCCATGGCAGAGGTAGACTCCAGAACGTCCATTTCAGCAACCAGCGCCTTTCAGCAAAATTATTTTTAACCGAAGCATAAAATGCCACTGCCATCAATAACAGCATCAGAAATCCGCACAGCACCATAATGCGGAAACTCCAGAACATCGGAGCCACTCGCGGAATAGTTTCCCGCGCCGCATGTGCAATATCAGCTTCAGTAGCCTGCCGCACATCTGGTACATATGATTTCAGCAGTAAACCAAAGCCTAAATCATCACCATATTTTTTCAGGTTTTCTTTAGCCAGCTCGTCAGAACGATTTTTACGCAATGCTTCCAGTGCAATTACTGCTTCACGTCCGTTACGGATACGCTCAATGTTGTCAACAATGATTTCCTTAATTCCCGGAATTTGCTTATCCAGCGAGCGCGTACCAATCAAGCCCATTGCCCATGGAATCCGGACTGTAAAATCATTTTTCATCGCATCTTCATTGGGCAGAGCAATTAAATTAAAAGAAGCTGGCGCCGGTTCTGTTTCCCACATGGCTTCTAGCGCAGCCATTTTGGTTTGCTGTGATTTACCAACCGTATAGCCGGATTCATCACCAAGCACTATCACCGACAAAATCGAAGCCACACCAAAACCCACCGCGATACGGAAACTTTTCTTAGCAAATTCCACATCCTGACGCTTCAACATATACCAGGCAGAAATCGCCATCACGAAAATTGCACCAGTCACATAACCGGCGGAAACAGTATGCACGAATTTATTTTGCGCCACCTCGTTCAGAAAGATTTCCGAAAAGCTGGTCATTTCCATGCGCATAGATTCAAAATTGAAATGCGCACCCACCGGATCCTGCATCCAACCATTAGCTACCAAAATCCACAATGCAGACAAATTGGTACCCAGCGCCATCAGCACTGTAACCAGCAGATGGCCAGGACGACTCAAGCGATCCCAAGCAAAAAAGAACAAACCTACAAACGTAGATTCAAGAAAGAAAGCCATCAGACCTTCAATCGCCAGAGGGGCACCAAAAATATCACCCACATAATGTGAGTAATAAGACCAGTTAGTACCAAACTGAAATTCCATGGTAATACCGGTAGTCACCCCAAGTGCGAAATTGATACCGAATAATTTACCCCAGAAACGCGTCATATCCTTATAAATTTGCTTGCCGGTTAGCACATATACTGATTCCATAATGACCAGAATCCATGTCATCCCAATTGTCAGCGGCACAAACAAAAAATGATAAAGCGCGACTAGAGCAAACTGCAGCCGAGACAGCTCCACCAAATCCATAGCCTTGTTCCTTGTTTTGATTAATTAAATTTTATTCAGTAAAATCACAGCCCGAATAGTACATATATTCCAATTACATAGATAAAATAATACTATTCAAATCGAGAATATGAAACTTAACATAAAATTTTTCAAATACTTATAATTAGAATAAATTTAAAATTGTAAAGTTTGATTATAAATTACCGAAAAGATATCACACATAATTAAAAAATACTTACTCTACAACTTAAAAAATTTATACACATATAAGTATAAATTATAAAACAATGGATTTATCAATATTTATTATCTGCACAGCATTAACTTGATTTAAATCAAACAACGTGTTTCTTTTCAAAATAAAAACAGCCACAATGTGGCTGTATCAATACGCATACTGCAACAAAGACATACCGCTTAACTCGTGCCCACTTGCAAAACCTGTGCTTGTGGCCATGGATTAGCTTGATGACTGGCCACAACCAAAATGCCATGCTGCTGATGTTGCTGAAGCATTGCAGCCAGTGCAAACTGCGTATCTTCATCCATACCTGCAAAAGGTTCATCCAGAATCAGCAGCACATAAGGGCGCAGCAACAATCGAGCCAGTGCAATCCGTCGCGCCTGCCCGCCTGAAACTGCGGCACCGTATTCTCCCAGCGGCGTATCCAGCTGCTTAGGCTGATGCTCAGCCCACACCATCAGCCCCACACTGGCCAGCACCGCCCATAGCTCTTCATCAGTCGCGTCCGCTTTGCCCAGCCGCAGATTCTCTGCCAGCGTTAAATCAAAAATATCTAGCTGCTGTGCCAGATATCCCACCTGCCTTGTCCATTGCCAATGCGCAAACGGCCTACCATTACAGCTTAGCTCACCATCATTTGCCTCCAGCTCTCCGGCCAGCACCGCCAGTAAAGTAGACTTACCGGCACCGGAGGCACCTTGCAACAATAAAATATCCCCGTTTTTCACATCGAAACTAATATGGTCAGCACCATTCAGTGCCTGTGGCCAGCGCGCACACAATTTTCTTGCCTGCAAATGCAGTTGCAGAGGTAAATCTTTTTTTGGTTCAGACACCGGCACACCGCTGGGCACAATCGCATTGAGACGGGTACAGGCAGCGCGACACAAACCAAAAGTCATCACATTCATTCCCAGCACCAATACCAGCTCAGCAAAGCCGAATATTGCCAGCAGCAAAGCTAGCAACATCGCCACAGACAACTTTCCCGTACTCAACAAAGCACTACCCTGCCACAATAGCACCGCGGCCGCTGCTGCGAGACACAACTGCTGTAGCAGCACCACTTTACCCGCCAGCCTCTGCTGACTTAGCTGCGCGCCAATATAATTCCCATCCTTAGCAAAAAAAGCAGTCGCAAAACGTGGCCATTGCTGCCATTGCAATAGTGCGGTTAGCGCCTCCAGTGGTTGCAGTAAAGCAGTTCGTCGAATTTCTGCCTGCATCGCTTGCCGACGACCCCAATTCTGCCCGTAGCCAGCAGCCAGTGCCGGAATTACCAGTGTTGCCAGAACCAAAGGAATACTCAGGGCCAGCGTTAGCCCGCCACCGGCTACAACCAGAGTTAAACCAAGAATACCCAGCAACAACATAAACGCCCACAACCATGGCAACACCACATTTAGCGGCCAATTATTCAAGAGTTCAATATCACTTAATAACCGATGCATCTGCTGAAGCGAGCTCACTTGCTGCTGTCTGGCAGCGGCCAACCGCGCAAACAGACCACTACGCAAATCAGCCAGCAATCCCAGTACCGCATCGTGCGAACCCAGACGCTCGCCATAGCGTCCAGCCGTACGTAAAATAGCCAGCAAGCGGATAACTCCTGCTGGCGTAAAATAATTAAAGGTATAAGCCGTAGCCAGACTCACCATTCCTGCCAGCCCTGCCGCCGTAATAAACCAGCCGGACAAAGCCAGCAGAGCAATACCAGCAATTGCCGTAGCCTGCCCTAGAAACCACGCCAGAATCCACGCACCCTGCCGGCTGCGTAAAAGACCCGATAACTTCAGCTCCCGCCCCGACCACAACAAATCATAACGTTTCATCGCACCAGCTCCTGCTCAGAAGACAGCATTATTTCTCGGTCAGTCCAACCTGCATAACTCACATCATGGCTCACTAGCAACACCGTCTTGCCGTAGCTGAGTCTGTCCAGTAACCGCATAATTTCTTCTGCTGTTTGCGCATCCAAATGTGCAGTCGGCTCATCCAACAGCCACAAAGGGGAATTGCGCAGCAGCATCTGTGCCAGAGCCAGACGTTGCAACTGGCCACCTGACAATCCCTTGCCTCGCTCACCCAATAGCGTATTTAACTGAGCCGGCAGCCTCTGTACCAGCACCCACAAACCCACCTGCTGCAACACTTCACGCAACTGCTCATCTGAAGCACTGGCATTAGCCAGCCGCAAATTATCAGCAATCGACAACGGCAAAATCGGCGGCGACTGCGCCAGATAAGCCACCGATTGTCTGAGTAGTGGCAGATTCAAATCGATATAATCATATTGATTAATCCGTAAAATACCGGAGTAAGGTGCAAATCCAAGCAAAGCCTGCAACAGACTCGACTTACCACTACCACTGGTGCCCCGCAGCAGCACCCGCTCGCCAGCCTGTACACTGAAACTAAACTGAGGCAACCTCACCCGCTTATCTCGCCCGTAAACCACTAGATATTCACCTCGTAGCTCAGGCGGACTCTGCAATACAAAATCCACCTCAGCAGTGGACGCTGTCACCGTTTCAGTAACTTCAAACAAAGGGATTAATGCCTCTGCTGCCGCTTCCGCTTTGGCCTTATCATGATAATTCGCACCTAGCTGGCGCAGCGGCGCATAAAATTCAGGAGCCAGCAGTAAAATAAACAACGCCCCCTGATAAGGTACCGGCACCTGACCATTTGCCCACGGCAACACACCCAGTAGCCCCAATCCCAGATACACCGCCACCAGTGCAATCGCCAAGGAAGCAAACAACTCCAACACCGCCGTAGACAGAAATGCCAGACGCAGCACCGCCATAGTACGCTTGCGGTAGGAATGAGCAGCCGAATCAATTGCCTGCTGCGCAATCTGCTGTGCCCCCAGCCGACGTAACGTCGGCAGACCACGCAATAAATCCAGAAACCGACCGCTCAATGCAGCAAGCGCAGACAATTGCGCCCGATTTTTCCGCGCAGCGGCCTGCCCTAGCAGAATCATAAACACCGGCACCAATGGTGCTGTCAGCAACAATAAAGCCGCTGCAAACGGACTGTAAAAACAGGTTGCCGCTACAATCAGCAATGGCATCAGTGCTGCCAACTGCTGTTGCAGCACATAATGGCTAAAATAACCATCTAGCGCATCCACCTGCTCCAACACCAAGGAAGACAGCGCGCCATCACTGCCATATTGGCTGCGTTCCGGCCCCAGAAAAGCCAAAGCGCTTAACAACTGGCTGCGTAGCTGCATGCGGATAGACGCACTGGCTTGCGCCACCAACCGATCTTTAAAATAATTCAGCAACGGTCGCAGCAACCAACACACCAGCAAATAAGGCAGAAACTGGCGGAGAACCGCCATCACATTCTCACCACCCAGCCACAATGCAAACAGATTGGCCAATAAAGCACTTTGCACGATAATTAATACCGCTGCCGTCAGCATCAGCATCCATGCCAGCCGGAAAGACCGACGCTGGCGCTTTTGCCACATACGCAGATAAAAACGCGCAGAAAATGCTTGAACATTTGGTGTAGCCAACCTGCTTCTCCCTTTAATCTAAAATCCCTTACCTAAAACTATTCAGCCACAATAGCGTGTGGCCGAACACGCTCTAGCCGCCAATGCAATACCGCCCATTCCAGCAAATCCGCCAAACTATCCACTTGCGGCGCCAGCGGCAGCCCCAGATAAAGCAAAACCTGCCGTAACAAATCCTCACGTCGACGCACATCCAGTGCCGGTGCCCGCGTCTGCTTTGACCACTTCTGCCCCTGCGCATTTGTTAACAACGGCAAATGAGCATACTCAGGCTGAGCAAGACCTAACAACTGCTGCACATAAATCTGCCGTGGCGTCGACACCAGCAAATCCTGACCACGCACCACATGATTTACACCCTGTGCTGCATCATCGACCACCACCGCCAGCTGATAAGCCCAGCAGCCATCCGCACGCAACAAAATAAAATCGCCCGTATCACTAGCCAGACACTGCTGCTGCCAGCCCTGTACCGCATCCAGAAAACCGATAATGGCTGTATCTGTGCGTAAACGCCATGCCGGAGGCTTATGCGCAACTGCAGATATCGCTGCATCATTTAATGCACATCTACCACCATAAATTACACCATCCACACCCATACCCCGTGCTTCAGCCTGCACCGTCTTACGACTACAAAAACAAGGATAGACTCTATTCTGTGCACGCAAGGCATCCAATGCCGCCGCATACAAATGATGGCGGCGGCTCTGATACACCACCTCACCATCCCAGTACAGCGAAAATGCCTCCAGTGTCGACAAAATAGAAGCAGCCGCACCGTGCATTTCCCGCGGCGGATCTAAATCTTCCATACGCACCAGCCAACGTCCCTGCCGGCTGCGTGCATCCAGATACGAAGCCACAGCCGTCAGCAGCGAACCAATATGCAATAAACCAGTCGGACTGGGCGCAAACCGCCCCACATACATCTCAGCCACAAACCGCTTCCATCCTGAACATCACCTGCAACTTGACATTCTATTTGCAAAAGAACAAACCACCCAATTCACATAGCAGCAAACTCTGCAAGATAAACAATTAATTATTAAAATTTACCCCATAATAGCATTTATTAGCCCTGCCCCGGTCATAATGGATACAGCAAACTCAGACATCAGGGTCATTTAAAAAGCTATAAAAAGGTATAATCCACCCATCTAAACATTCTGACACACCATGATCAGTACCAATTCACGTCTGCTGGTAATCGATACCAGCACCGGCTACCTATCATTAGGCCTTCATCACAACGGACATACCCACAGCATTTACGAAGCAGTGGGCGCAAAACAGTCTGAACTGATATTACCGCGTATCCGGCAACTGCTGGAAACAGCAAACCTAACCCTAGCCGACCTGAATGGCATAGTCTATGCACAAGGGCCGGGGGCTTTTACCGGTCTTCGCATCGGACTGGGAGTAGCAACCGGTTTAGCTTTGCCGAACAACCTACCTCTGATTGGTATACCTTGTTTGGACGCTGTGGCTGCACAGATGCCAGATCAACCATGCGTACTGGCGGCTACCGATGCCCGCATGAATGAACTTTTTTATGCCTGGTATGACACCCGTAATCTGAGCCGCCTCACTGAATATCGCGTAGACAGAGCCTGCAACATCCATCTGCCAGACGGCCATCTCCATGGCACCGGTGTCGGCAACGCGTATGCATTGGATATTGAGTTACCCGTCACAGGGCAAAACCAAATGCCGCAAGCAGACGTATATGCACAACTGGCTTTAACCGGGCACTATCCCGTAACCACCGCTGCAGAAGCAAGCCTACATTATGTGCGTAACAAAATTGCCTTAACCGCCACCGAACAAGCGGCCAGACGCTCAACAGGACAGCCAGCATGAGCATACGTCCTGCTCAACTAACCGACATTCCAGTTTTGGAAACGCTAGAACAGCTTTGCAATCCATCACCATGGTCTACAGCCCAGCTAACCAACAGCGTCTCTGCAGCTCAGCCCATCTGGGTTGTCGACCTACCCGAACATGGCATCGTAGCCATGCTAGTATGGCAAAAAATACCGAATGAAGCAGAAATTCATCTGCTTGACACCCATCCGGCACACAGACGCCAAGGCTATGCCCAGCAATTACTAAATCATCTCTTTCAAATTGTACAAGCAGAGACTATCGACCGTATATTGCTCGAAGTACGCTCCAGCAACATGGGCGCCATCAAGCTGTACAAGCGCAATGGTTTTGAAAACTGTGGCTTGCGCAAAAGCTATTACCAAAATGGTGAAGATGCCATAATCATGGAAAAACGATGTTAGACAGCCGTTATCTGTATTTACACGAAGCACTCGGGCTGGGACCGATGTGGTTGGCACAGACTGCCTGCCTGCTTCCCGTACAGCCAGCTCCGGCACAAACCGTCACAGCTAAGCAACCTGCACCGCCTGGCGAATCCGTACATTCCAGTACCATACAGAATCCAACAACAAAAGAAACTATCCATCAATCACACCGCGCAGCCCTTCAACACATCATCAGGCAGCCACCTCAAGCAGCTAGTGAAACCACGACCACCACTCAAACTGAAGAACGGCAAACCTTCTGCAGCCAGAGCACAACAGACAATTTAAAACTCAGCTACGAAGCCATACCTGCAGCATTAGCTGCCTGCACCCGCTGCAACCTGCATCAGGAGCGCTGCACGCCTCTATCTGGCTATGGTTCGGCAAATGCTCGTCTACTGGTTATCAGCACCAATCCGGCACCACCTGACGACAGCAACCAGCAACTATTCAGCGGCGAAGTCGGCCAACTGCTTAGCAATATGCTCGCCGCCATCAACATTAGCTCCGAGGAAGTTTTCTATACCAGTCAAGTAAAATGTGCGCCCAATGTTAGTCTTAAAGTAACCAGCGAACAGCTACAAGCATGTCTGCCTTATCTGAGTGCACAAATCAAACACATTCAGCCTCAGACAATATTACTTTTAGGACAAACATTCAGCCGCCTGGATCAATCAGTGCTGGCTCAGAATCTGCACAACATTCCCTATGTCATTTCTCCTCATCCGGCAAGATTATTGCGCCAAAGCCATTTAAAAGCCACAGCATGGACCGCATTAAAACAATTGCGCAAATATTTACATAAACTCACCTGAAAAAATCAGCAATACTCAGGATTATCCGCACAAGCCAAAACATCTATGTTAAAATATGATAATAAAATTTTAATTAAATAAAATCAAAGAATTATGCATATTTCTCTTGGCCCTGTCGTGATGATTCTTTTGGTAGCCGTTTTGGCCGCCATCATCTGCCGACGTCTACACATTCCCGCCATGCTTGGCTATCTCGTCGTCGGTTTTATGGCCGGTCCGGGCTGGCTGCATTTAATTAACCAAAGCCATGCCACTGAATTCATCGGTGAAATCGGCATTACCTTCCTCATGTTCAGCATCGGACTTGAATTTTCCATTGGCAAACTCAAAGCCATGCGCCGGCTGGTACTTGGACTAGGAGGACTACAAGTTATCCTTACGCTCCTAGCCCTGTTTATCATTTTTGGGCTGATGGGGATTCAGCTTACATGGGCTTTTACCCTTGCTGCTGCCATGACGATGTCGTCTACCGCTATCGTCAGCCGCATTATGGTTGAAAAAAACGAACTCAGCCAACATTACGGCCACATGATTATGGGCGTACTGCTGATGCAGGACATAGCCGTCGTACCCTTAATGATTCTGTTTCCAGCACTAGCACACAGTAGTGACGGCCTAATACTGCAAATGGGCAAAGCACTTCTAACTATGGCACTGGCACTTGGTTTGTTGCTGATAGTCGGCAGCAGAATCATGCCCGTATGGTTTCGCTTAATTGCACGTACCAAGTCCAGTGAACTTTTCATGATAAACGTATTGCTGGTGACCCTTGGCGTGGCCTATCTCACCCAATTAGCCGGCCTGTCACTGGCACTTGGTGCATTCGTTGCAGGCATGCTGATATCCGAAACCGAATACCGTTATCAAGTAGAAGACGACATTCGCCCCTTCCGCGACATTCTCCTCGGTTTTTTCTTTATCACCATTGGCATGAAGCTAAACATACAAGTATTACAATCCAGCTGGCTCATGATACTGGTTCTATGTGCTCTTCTCATTGTCCTTAAAGCAGGGGTTCTCTACGGCATTGGCCGCTACATGAAAGAAAACAGCAGCGACAGCACAAAAACAGCCTTGTATCTGGCACAAGGAGGCGAATTTGGTTTTGTTATGCTTGCCATCAGCGGTGCGCTTGGACTTATCTCACTCAATTTGCAACAAGCTGCCATCGCCGCCATCCTACTCTCCATGATACTGGCGCCCTTTATCATGAAAAGTGCAGATAAACTCTCAGGATTATTGGTAAAACGCAGCTGGGACGAACAGGCTGCAGACTTGCAAACCATACTCGTTGAAACCATGAGCAAGTCCGACCACATCCTTATCATCGGCTTTGGACGTTGCGGCCAGAGCATCGCCCGCATATTGCAACAAGAAGACACACCCTACTACGCCATTGATTTGGATGCCGAGCGCGTTGCCACAGCCAAAGCGGCCGGTGAGCCAGTCACCTTTGGTGATGCCAAACGACAGGAAGTTTTGCAGGCAGCAGGCTTGAAACGAGCCAATACCGTACTCATTACCATCAACAACATGACCGAGGCCAAACACATCCTCAACAACATCATGCTTATTGCACCCACCATGCCTGTAATCGTGCGCGTAACCAACGACGACAACATTCCAGTGTTTACCAACATGGGTGCAGACGACATCGTCTCCGACGAAAAAGAATCAAGCCTGACATTGGCCAGCCAAGCATTGCTCAGTTCCGGCAAACCATTTGATGAAGTGTATCAAATCATGCAGCGCATCCGCCAAAACCGCTATCAAGCGCTCGAAGGCCTGTTTGCTGGCAGCGATGATGAACTGTCCGAAGAAAACATACATTACTATCGTCAAGCCTTCACCCTACCACCTGATGCTTTTCTCGTCGGCAAAAGCATCAACGAACTCCCACTTGAGAAACTAAAAATCAAACTGCTTTCTGTACGCCGCAATGCACATCAGCTACGCGCATTCAGTCCTGATTTTCAGTTTAAGGCCGAAGATACACTTGTCGTACTTGGTCCCAGAGACAAAGTAATACTCTTTGAAAACTGGTCATTACAAGGTACGAGCTAATTTTTTCACATCCAACACTTGCCAGCCGACAGCATATCTGGTTTAATAGCGTCTTTCCCAAGTACGGGTGATTAGCTCAGTTGGTAGAGCGTCTGCCTTACAAGCAGAATGTCGGCGGTTCGACTCCGTCATCACCCACCAGTTTTTTGTTTTATGCAATAGCGTAAAACTTGCGCGGTGGTAGCTCAGTTGGTTAGAGTACCGGCCTGTCACGCCGGGGGTCGCGGGTTCGAGCCCCGTCCGCCGCGCCAAATAATATAAAAAAGCACAGCTTATGCTGTGCTTTTTTATTATCAGCCTTACCCAAGAATTTTCACACTAGCCAATCTTGTTAAGAATTCAACAAATATACCCCCAGTAGCGATCAACTTGCATTCTTCTCTAGAGCTAAAAATTTCTACTTCAGCATCATCCAAACAAGCCAGCACTCAAGCACTATCCTGCTTGCCAAGCTTCAACACTAATTAGAACTACATTCCAGTATTCATACTAATTAGTAAAAAAGCAATATAATCCAAATTTTTCAGAATCCCAATAAACCAAGAACTTTAGAACCAACAAAGACAAAATTGCTAATCTTTTAATAAGCCTTAAATAAACCTTGTTTCCCTAATAAAAATGTTTTTAAATCATTATTGAGAAATAAACGATATCAAAAATTTAAAGAGGTACCTAAAATACTGGGTATAAAATCAAGCAAATATATACCAATATATTTATTAATATAAAAATATTCAAAAAATTTAAAAACAACTTTTATACTAATGTAACCAATCAATTGATTTAAAAAAGATTACAACGAACTAAAAAAAAACAGCGACATATTAGTAGCCATGCCTTTATTTCTAAAAAATGTGGCCGCAATACCTCAGTGTAAAATCATCAATCTGAATAAAACAGTTGGTTACTTATCAAGGTCGAATCCGTAACAAAAAAATCAAACCCTTTTAGCTGTAGATTAAATCAATTTCACAAGTTATCTGTTAAATATCCTAGCCCAAAAAACTACAAAAATCTAAAAACTCATACATATCAACTAATGCGCACAAACATAAAAGTTACCCTGCATATTTATTAGATATAATTGTTAATTTTTGTATAATACATTATTATTCAAAAATATTTTTAAATCATTATTCATATATCTTTTCATCGGAGACAAATATGCAAAACTTGAAACTCTTGCATCAAATCGATTCACAACAAAACAAACAATAAGAAAGGCTTATCGTGAGCAATACTGATTATCTGATAGAAGTAAACCAAGTTTCCAAAAAAATTTCAGGCCGGCAGATTCTGGAAAACATCAGCTTTAAAATTGCCCCCGGACGCATCATGGGATTTATAGGGCCAAATGGCGCTGGTAAAACCACCATGCTGAAAATGCTTACCGGCCTAATGTTTCCCAATAGCGGAGAAATCAAAATCTGTGGTTATGATATCCAGAAAGATTTTGAAAAAGCGGCATTCAATTTAGGCACAATAATCGAAAACCCGGAATTCTATAATTACATGTCTGGTTTCAGAAATCTGCAAATTTTTGCCAATATGAGCCGCCGGGCCATCACCAATGAAGAGATCATGCAAACATTGGCTCATACTGGACTTAAAGGCGCAGAAAAGAAAAAAGTAAAAGGCTTCTCCCTAGGCATGCGGCAAAGATTAGGTGTTGCCAATGCCACCATTCATCAGCCTAAAGTTCTTATTCTGGACGAACCCATGAATGGGCTTGATCCAGAGGGAATAAAAGATTTTCGTAGCCTAATGAAAGACTTTGTCCGCGACGGCAACAGCATTATTATTTCCAGCCATCTCCTCTCCGAATTACAGGAAATTGTTAACGATATTTTCATTATCAATCGAGGAAAACAAATATATGCAGGCTCCATACATGATTTTCTAGGGAAATCCAATAATATCATTCATCTAGAAGTCGGAGGAAACATATTACAGGCTGAAGAAATACTTCAGCAACATGGTTATCAGGTAAACAATCAGCTTAACAGTCTCGAAATCATGATTAACCAATCGGAAGAAGACCCAAGAGCACAAATAGCCAAACTACTAATTGAACACAATATACCCCTGCTGAGCATAAAACTAACCCAAAGCTCACTGGAAGAATCATTCCTCAGCATCATTCATAACGATAATCAAAATTATCAAAAAGGAATTAAATAATGAAGTTAATTTTAAATGAATGGCGTAAATACCTTAGTAAATCCACCTACACAATTGTTATGCCATTAATATTATTGTTTGTATATATCTTTTATTATGGCGGAATATATCTCGCAGTCAGCAAATCAGATACAGCTATTACACCTGAAAAATCAGAAAAGATATTTATTTGGGGTATGACAATATGCTATTATTATTCAAATTATATTGCCATATTAATGGCATCTAATACACTGAGCACAGAAATATCCCGTGGTACAATCAAATTTATTCTTACCCGCCCTTACCAACGTTATAAAATACTACTAGCAAAAATAGGCTCCATTATTCTGCTTATGCCGGTATTACAGATATTAAGTGCAATCGGTGTTTTATTATTACAGCTATTGGCCACAGCTCATCTGCCCGAATTCAATGCAATATTGAAAACAATCGTGTTATTTATTGCACTCTCATTAGTCGTAACGATATTTTACTCCTCTCTAGCACTACTACTTTCAACCTTCACCAGCAGTACCGCCTTTATAACCGCCTTCTGTTTTATCTATTATTTCTTTGCAGATATTTTGTGGAAAATTATAAATTTACGCTATTTTGATTTATCCCCAGATAGTTTAATCTATAAATTATCCCCTCTAAACGCAAATAATTATTTGATTGAATTAATCAAAAACACATACTTTCAATCTATAGATAAAGATTTATATATTACCTTTGCGGCCAATATTGTCTATACCTGCATCTTATTTCTTATAGCAGTAATGATATTTAGACGGCGGGATATATCTTTAGCCAATTAAACTTAATCTAATAAAGAAGTTCGCGAGCTGAATTGGCATTGCAAACCTACCAATTCAGCTAAACTTACTCACACGCTGCTCTTGATATTCATCTGTACTGTTGGTATAGGCCATTAGATTAAGCCAGTATCCACTTCTCTTATACCTGTTTTATTACATCCATTCTTCAGTGTAAAAATTTCACTGTCTGGGTCTTTAACTGGCTTCATTTTTTTAGATACTGCATCATCAGTTGCTCATAATGAATTTTTTTTCAACAGATTGCAAATACCGGCAAAATTATGAAAATAAATAAATAAATTAACATTTCGCAACCAGAATACATATATTTTTTTGAAATTAAATTGATTTATACTATCTCTATTGCTGTTTTTTCATTACTTTAAACAGGGGAAAATATGCTTTATTCACCACCGCCTCAGGAACAATTACATCCAGACAATTCAGTTCTTTACAGCCGGCATCTGCCAACTATAAAGCAGCTGCAATACTTTCTGGCAGTGTGTGAAGAAGGTAATTTCCGGAAAGCTGCCAGCCGCCTAGGCATTAGTCAGCCGCCGCTATCTATGCAAATCAAGGAATTGGAACAAAAACTGCAAACTACTTTGCTGGTGCGCAATACCCGTTATGTGTTGCTGACCGAACAAGGCAGAGAATTCAGGGAAAAAGCGAAAAGCTGGCTGGAAGGTTTATCACAGGCAGTCAATTATGTGCATAATTTGCCTGCTGGTAAGGTAACAATGGGTATTACCAAGATTCTTGGTTTTAATTTTATTCCACTGTTCAGTGAATTTATCCGCCGCTTTAATCAACATATCGACTTGTTACAGCAAGATTATACTTGCAAAGAACTTATGGCTGAATTTAATAAAAGCAATATAGATATGGTGATTATTTCTGAATATAAAAACACCAGCCTTCAAGCCAAAAGTTTATTAGTTCATCGGGAAAAACTGGTTTTGGCTTTGCCCGAGCAGCATCCTGCCAGTGTAGAGCAAGAAATTGATTTAAATATGGTGCAGGATTTGCCTCTGTATTGGTGTAAGCGTTATCAGCATCCTAATTTGTACGATAAGTTACAAAAGGTAAATAGTCAACTTAGCAAGCCACTGTTGCTAAAAGAAAAGTTACCAAATTTTTTGACTATGCTTATGGAAATAGCTATGGGCAGAGCCATGTTGCTACTACCTGATTCAATGGCACAGGCTCAAGTAGCAGGCGTGGTATATAAAAAACTGACTGCGAAATATGAACAAATGCTTTCGATGGATATGCATCTTCTGTGGCATACTTCAGCTATGGATAATCCTACTATTCAGGCCATCACGGAATACTTTACACAACAAGATTTACCTAAAGAATCAGCATAAGCTAATGTTTGTGATAAGTAAAAATTTACAACCATATTGATATGTTTTTTGTATCAATAATTTTGTATTTCTCTAAACAGATTTGATTAATTACTATCAGTGTCAGCAATTAAGCATTGTTCAGAGCTGCGCCGAAAAGATAAATTCCTGAAAGACACAGTTCTGGCATTATTTCACTGATAGGAAAATCAATAATGACTCAATCTCTACCACAAAGAAAACTTGGCCAGCATTTAACCGTTTCAGCTATTGGCTATGGTGCCATGGGGCTGAGTGAATTCTATGGCGACATTGATACAGCTAAAGCAAGCTCAATGTTGCATGAGGTAATCGACAGCGGCGTTACGCTAATTGACACAGCCGATATGTATGGGCGCGGAGCTAATGAAAAGCTGATTGGTTCAGTATTAAAAACCCTGCCGGCTTCAACCCGCGCTGGGCTGACAATCGCGTCTAAGTGCGGTATAGACAGAAACAGTACTTCCGGATATAACCGCAATATTAATAACCATCCAGACTATATTAGAAAATGCTGTGATGAATCTTTGACACGACTAGGTATTGAGCAGATTGACCTCTATTATATCCACCGTATTGACCCAGATGCGGTAATAGAAGAAACCATGCAAACTTTGGCTGATCTGGTAAAAGAAGGCAAAATTGCCAATGTTGGTTTATGCGAAGTATCTGTGCCTGTATTACAGCGCGCCTGTGCTGTTTATCCGGTAGATGTAGTTCAAACCGAATATTCTTTATGGACACGCGAAATTGAAGATGACATCCTTCCAATTTTGAAAAAATCAAATATTGGTTTGGTGCCCTACTCTCCACTGGGTCGTGGTTTCCTGACTGGTAAAATTCAAAACAAAGACGAATTGTCTGAAAATGATTTCCGCCGCACTAACCCACGCTTTCAGGATGAAAATCTGGAACATAATAAACGGCTGCTACAGGCACTCGAACCAATGACAGTTAAATACAACTGCACTATGGGACAAATTGCACTGGCCTGGTTGCTGGCACAATGGGAACATATCGTACCAATTCCAGGTACCAAAAACCCTAAATACCTGCACGAAAACAATCAGGCAAGTCTGTTAAAGCTGGACGCAGCGGATGTTCAGACTTTAAATGATTTAAAAAATACTATCAACATTCAGGGCGAACGTTATACCCCTGAAGGCATGAAAGGTATCTTTTAATTTTAAAGCATAGCAATGTAAAACATTATTGAAAAAATATATTCCCTGCCAGATAGTTAATTACCGGCAGGGAATTTTTTATAATCAATTAATTATCAATAACTAACAAAGACTTAATCGCCTTACGCTGATCCATGGCTTCATATGCAGCCTGAATATTATTTAAAGCAAAACGCTGGGTAAATACTTTTCCCGGCTGAATTTTTTCATCCAACACTGCTTGAAGCAACAAATTCTTATCGTAAGTGGTTACGCTGGCGATACCGCCACGCAGCCCTATATTGCGCCAGAAAATATCACCTGTTTTGATTTCGTTTTGATGCGGCACGCCAACACAACCTACAACAGCTCCCGGCCGCGCAACCGCGATAGCAGTTTGTAAAGATTCTTCACTGCCTACACATTCCAGCACCGCATCCGCGCCTGCTCCAGCCGTCATGGACAAAACTTTTGCAACAGCTGCTTCGCCGCGTTCGGGCACAATATCTGTGGCACCAAATTCCTGTGCCAGCGCTGCCCTGTCTGGGTGGCGGCTCATGGCAATAATGCGTTTTGCTCCACGTAGTTTGGCTGCTATTACACCACACAGGCCGACGGCACCATCTCCCATCACCACCACAGTATCCCCCGCTTTAACTTCAGCACTGGAAGCCGCATGATAGCCTGTAGCCATCACATCAGCCAGTGTTAGCAACGAATTGAGCACTGCGTCTGAATAATCCTGTGGCTGACCAGGAATTTTTACCAGAGCCCAGTCAGCGTTACTGAAACGCAGATATTCTCCTTGATAGCCGCCATTGCCACCATCTTGTTTGTTCAGGCAGTTACCATCAAAACCAGCCTCACATGCAGCGCAATGGCCACAGCCATGGGTGAAAGGGACGATAACAAAATCACCTTTTCGAATATGAGTTACGGCATCGCCAACCTCATCCACCACACCAATGGCTTCGTGACCCACTGTGCTACCAGACTCGCGCTGACTGATACCGCGAAACCACCATAAGTCTGAACCACAAACACAGGCGCGAACAATACGAATAATGGCATCAGTGGGCTGCTGAATAACTGGTTTGTCCATTTCTCGTATGGCTACTTTACCGGGTTCCACAAAAACGGCAACTTTCATCTTTATCTATCCCTATCTTATTGAATCGGTTGATTCCAGATTCATTATATTGCTTATAGCGGATAATTCATCTGCTTTGATTATCTTACTTCTCCCACCGGCACTGGTAAAGTTGATACAAACTCTGCCCTAACTGACAAACCAATTTTCAGAGCAAATTTTGTTCATATCGCTTTTCCAGTAATTCTGTTTTATACAGGATTTTATTAATAGGGTAATAATTAAAGTTGTTTAGGAAATATAAAAAGTCTATTTTAGTGCTATTGTTTTTGCTGCGGTCAGGCTGTAGTACCTTCCATTTATTAGTTGTATCTGAAAGATGAGCGCAGCAACAGTGTGAATGTTTGCATCAGCATTGTAATCTAACCAGTAATGAAGATATGACCAGAAATTTCAGTGCGTTAAAGTTAGCAAAAGCTATTATTACAAGTGTTTTAAGCCTAAGCTGTATATCAGCTACGAAGTAAGAAAAATTATTTAGGCGCTTCGTTTACTGATGGCACAGTTGATACAATAGATATTTGCGGCCATTCCATCGTGGTTAGACAATACAGCCTGCATAAGAAATATGATTGTTTTCGGCTGCTATGCCTATGGATATGAGGACATTATTTGCCAAGAAGCTGAACACCAAATGGAGATAGCACCGCAAATCCTGATCTTGATGGCAGTAGTTTTGCTGATTTTCTGTTAATTTACAAAGATGGCATTTTGCTATCTGCGAAGAATGTAATCCTGATATCAGTAAGCAGCCTTTGGCTCACGGAAGAGTTGTTAACATCAAGCTTAATTTTTCCAAGGGTAGATTTATTTATCATTCACCAATGGCACAAATAAAGTCTGTTGGACACAGGTTTCCTGATAGCCTTCGGCTGTTTTATCAATTACCCACAAAAACTGCACGCCTCCCTCATCCAGTGGCAACACCATGCGCCCGCCAATAGAAAGTTGCTGCAACAGCGGCAAGGGGACTTCTTTCGGTGCAGCGGTGAGAATAATGCAATCAAAAGGTGCTTCCTGAGGTAAGCCCAGATAGCCATCGCCACATACCAGCCGTGCATGGGCAAGTAAACGAACTGCACGCAGGTTTTGTTTGGCGCGCTCATGTAGCGGACGCAGCCGCTCAATAGAATAAATTTCGCGTAAACCCAGTGCTTGTAGAATAGCCGTCTGATATCCGCAGCCGGTCCCGATTTCCAGAATACGCAGACTCGGGTTGATAGCGCGTCTGGCAAACAACAACTGCGTCATCACTGCCACGGTATACGGCTGGGAAATGGTCTGTCCCAACCCTAACGGCAGCGACATATCATCATACGCATGCGAACGCAGCGCTTCTTCAACAAAAACGTGACGCGGCACAGCAGACATAGCGGATAACACTTCCGTGCGGGTAATCCCCATTTGGCGCAGTCTTTCTACCATCCGTGCCCGCCGGAATTCATAGCCTGTCCAGCTCACGCCTTGTCCCACTTCTGTCACCACTGTACATCTTGCAAAAAAGTGCTGACTGCACCCATTTGCTGATAATCAGTTAAGTCAAGGGTAAGCGGTGTAATAGTCACGAAACCGGCTTCATTGTCGCTGAAATCCGT